>NZ_DAOMQT010000008.1:5859-154754 GCF_035445465.1 Agriterribacter sp. | reverse complement strand
AAGCGTGCGACGCAACAGGAGCGCAATAGCAGCACCACAGCTAAGTACATACACCACACAACCCTATACCCTACGCCCTATACCTTACTCCTTATGCCTCGCAGCTTTTGCAGTTCACCAGGTTCGTGACCATGTCTTTGGAAACACTCTGGCTGCGCTGATAATAGAGCGTTTTAATGCCCAGCTTCCAGGCCTCAATGAGCAATTTGTTAACGTCTTTTACCGGGAGCTCTGCAGGTATGTTGAGGTTAAGACTTTGAGACTGATCAACATATTGCTGACGGATGGATGCCTGCTGAACAATTTCCAGTTGACTGATCTCCTTAAAGGTCTTAAACACTTCTTTTTCTTCCGGGCTCAGCTCTTTCAAATGCTGCACGCTGCCATGGTTGAGCATAATGCCGCGCCAGGTATCTTCATTGTCTATTCCTTTTTGTACCAGCAGCTCCTTAAGATATTTATTCTTACGCATGAAATTTCCTTTAGACAGGCCGGCCTTATAATAGTTGCTGCTAAAAGGTTCTATACCCGGGGAGGTTTGTCCCAGTATCGCCGAAGAGGATGTTGTGGGTGCAATAGCCAGCAGGGTGGTATTTCTTCTTCCATATCCTTTCAGCAGGTCGGGCTCGCCGTAGATCCATGCAAGATCTTTGCTGGCCTTCACCGCTTTTTCCTGGATATCCTGAAATATGGAACTGGTTAATTGCTTTGCCCTTAACCCTTCAAAGGGGATCCTGTTCTTTTGCAGGTAGGAGTGCCATCCTAATACACCTAATCCTAAGGCCCGGTGTCTTTTGGCAAAAGTATTGGCTGCTTTTAAGTAATAGTTATCTTCCGATTTGGCTATAAATTCCTGCAGCACCGCATCAAGAAAAAAGATAGCCAGCTTAACAGCATCGGTGTCTTTCCATTCGTCGTACAGCTCCAGGTTCATAGACGACAGGCAGCAGATAAAGGATTCATCCTCTGAAGAAGGTAACATAATTTCAGAACAAAGATTACTGGCATGAATGGTGAGATTCTTGTCTTTGTATACCTGTGGCTTATTCCTGTTCACATTGTCGGAAAAGAAAATATACGGCAATCCTTTTTGCTGGCGGCTTTCTAACACCTTAGCCCATATTTCCCTTTTCTTCATGTCGCCATCTACCATATCCTGCATCCAGTAATCCGGCACACATACAGCAAAAAAAAGATTCTGAATGGGATGCCCGATATCTTTAATGGAGAGAAATTCGTCAATATCCCCGTGATCAATATCCATATATGCTGCGAATGCACCCCTGCGAACGCCACCCTGGGATATGGTATCCATAGCGGTATCAAACAGGCGCATAAAGCTCACGGCGCCACTGCTTTTGCCATTATCGGTTACCGCGCTTCCCCTTTCCCGTAAGGCGCCAAAATAAGCGGAGGTTCCCCCACCCAGCTTGGTTTGCATGATCACTTCTCCCAGCTTATGCGTAATGCCTTCAATGTAATCGGGAACGTGAACATTAAAGCAGGAGATCGGCAGCCCTCTTTCCGTTCCCATATTTGCCCATATCGGGGAGCTTAAGCTCATCCAGCCACGTTCTACCATCTCTTTAAAAGCCTCCTTCAGTTCCGGCTTGTATAAGCGCTGGGAAGCAGCGGCGCAAATTCTTTCTATGGCGCCTTCAACGGTTTCTCCCTTCAACAAATATCCCCTGTTAAGGATTTGCTCACTTTCTTCGTTCTTCCACCATAATTTCCCGTGTTCATATTTTCCATTGGTATCAAATAGCTGGTCGGTGGCGGGAGCGGTTGCAAATAATGTGGTCATATAAAGTTTATTTTTACAGGTAATGGATAAATGTTAACAGTTGGATCAAAACAAATCGTATGCAGAGATGCTTTTGTCGAATTTGGTATATTCTACCGGACGTTTGGCAAAAAAGTCATCCAGACTGTTGGAGAACACTTCTTCTTCAAACCATAGCATGGCGGCGCCTTCTTTTGCACTGATATTGAAAATGGGGGGAATGCCAATCTGTTTCAGGCTGTCATCGGCTCTTTGCTTCATGAAGTTGGTCAGGTCATTTTTGTTGATGATATCAATTTCACCGGCGCCGAAAATCCATTCTAATATCCGCACTTCCGTAGCGATAGACTGCTGTACAACAGCGCATACATGATCAATCATCTCCGGGGAAAAAATTTCAGGATACTCCTCTTTTAACTTGTTGATAAGGAAGATGCCGGCATTGGCATGGATCTGCTCGTCTACAGAGGTCCACGCAATAATATTACTCACATTTTTCATCAACCCTTTAAATCTTGTAAAAGCAAGGATAATGGCGAACTGGCTGAACAGGCTCACGTTTTCAATGAGCAGGCTGAACAGGATAAGAGAAACGGTATATTCCTTTTTATCTGTAGATTTCGCGTTTTGAAGCGCTGCCGATAAATATTGAATACGCTCTTTCATTACGGGCACTTCAACCAGGCTCTCAAACTGGTTATTATAGCCCAGCACTTCCAACAGGCGGGAATAGGCTTCCGAATGCCTGAATTCGCATTCTGCAAAAGTGGAACCCAGTCCGTTCATCTCCGGCTTGGGAAAATGATGGTATAAATTACCCCAGAAGGACTTCACCGCAACTTCTATCTGCGCGATGGCCAGGAGGCTGTTCTTTATGGCGTTTTGTTCCGCTACCGACAAGTGCGCATGAAAATCCTGAACATCGGCTGTAAAATCTACCTCGGAATGCACCCAAAATGATTTATTGATAGCTGCTGAAAACCGGAGCACCTCCGGGTATTCGAATGGTTTGTACTGTACTCTTTTATCAAAAAGACCCATAGTAAATGAATTTAGATAAGACAAACCTTCCACGCTCCATATTGCTATAAAGTGGAAAGATCAGTATTTTAATAATTGGAATTTTTCGTCCTGTATCTGAGATAAAGTTCACAATTAATTATTTTCCGGAACCCGAAAGAAATTAACAGCATGTGTATAAGTAATCTTTCTTTTTACAAAGTCATGACGGCTGCCAGCTCTTACAGGCAGGCTCTATTACATTAGCAAAGATGCATTCATTTGGAGCTCTCCCGGACAGCAAATGATCGTCATTTATAAATTATTATATACTACTTTTGCGGTATCCTGGCATCCTTAACTACATATAAACAGTTTAGTGTATTCCTTCTTCTTACCGCCCTGCTTGTTCAATCTTTCAGCAGGATGCTGGTTATAGGCGATTATTATATTAACACTACAAGCTATGCCGTTAATTGTGAGAATAAGGCGGTGGTAGAGCTGCATTGTAGTGGTAAATGCCAAATGACCAAAAAGCTTAAACAAGAGGACGAAAAAGATAAAAAGAATCCCCAGAGAAAAATTGAAAATCACAACGAATTCTTCCTTTTTGATTACCGTTCCACCGGTCTTTCACCTGCCGTTTTTTATAGTGATAAACAAAACTTTCCATTGTTACCGGATCCTCAGACAATAGATCGTCCGCACTGCATTTTCAAGCCGCCTGCCGCATAACATTTCATTCATACGCTACAGGATCAACTCTTCCCCGAAACGGACAGGGCATATAAGCCTGTGGCTGCAATTTTTATTTTCACATAAAAAAAGCATGTGCGCGAACACATGCTCCATTTTCAATGAAAGGAGAAAAAATTCAACCTTTCTTAAAAATTGTATTCAATGAAATTACTAAAATATTTGCTGGTACTCCTTACTGTATTTCCCGGCATAAAGGCAAATGCACAATATATTGTTAAGGGTTATATTTACGACCTCCAGGGGCGCCAGGCGTTAAGCGCTGCAACAATAGAAACACCCGATAAGCTTTCTCACGCTATCTCCAATGATGCGGGATATTTTGAAATAGGAGTAGCCAGGGCAGAAGGCACGTTGCAGGTATCTATGGCAGGTTACAGAAAACAAATGGTGCGTTATAACCACCAGGATACATATCTTAATATTCAATTAGAAGCGGATGCGGTTTCGTTAAATGAAGTTAGGGTAACCGCATACAGCGGTAACAAAACCAATAAGGAAACTGCCGGCGCTGTTGCCAGTATCAGCGGCAGCCAGATACGGCAGGGAAATGGCGTGTCGTTACAACCTGCCCTCAACAGTGTTCCCGGCGTTCGGATGGATCAGAGCACATTGTCTGAGTCACGCATTTCTATAAGAGGGAACGGGGTAAGGTCTCCCTGGGGGATCCGCAATATAAAAATTTATGTAAACGATATTCCCGTAACCGAGGCCGATGGCACTTCCCGCATAGAGGCGTTAGACGTAAACGATATTGGGAAGGCAGAAATTATAAAAGGCCCCGCATCCAGCATCTATGGCGGGGGAACGGGGGGTGTGATCAATTTTCAACTGCAGCGTTCGCCTTACCAGGAGCAAAGTTTCGAAATTTCAAGTCTTGCCGGTTCTTACGGCCTGAGGCGTTTGGCCACTACCTATCGCTACGGTGGTGATAAAATGAACAGTTATCTTTCCTTTGGCTGGCAGCAATACAACGGATACAGGGAACACAGCAATGATATGCGGCGTTTTCTCGCGGGCAATTTCCAGTTCTTCCCATCCGAAAAGCAAACCATTACCGTGCTGTTAAACAGAACTACCCAGCATGCTCAAATTCCGGGATCGCTTACCCGGCAGCAGGTGGAAGATAATCCCAAACAGGCCAATCCTTCCAATACGGATAAGCAGGCAGGACGTTACCAGAACTGGACAAGAATAGGAATAGGCCAGCAGTATCTTTTCAACAGCCGGTTTTCAAACGCTACCAGCATTTTTACTTATTTCTATGATCTGAACCATCCCCTTCCTTACGCTTATATCCGCAATTACTACGAGAGCTATGGCGGCCGCACACGGTTTAGCTATGATGCCGGCTTTGCCGTACTCCCTACTAAATTTACCCTGGGAGCAGAGTTTAACCAGGCCAATACCAAAGGCACGCAATATGTGAATGAACACGGCAATGAAGGCGCCATTAACGGAAATACCGATTATAAAAACACGTTGTATTCGCTGTTTTACCAGTCGGAAACTTTTATAAGTTCAAAAACAACGCTGGCAATGGGGCTTAGCTATAATGGCCTTACTTATGATGTTAGTGATTACTTAGTGGCAGCGCAAAGTGGTGTTAAGAAATTTAAACCGCAGGCTTCGCCGCGTATAGCATTAAGCCATAATTTCGGGAACGCGCTTTCTTTGCATGGAAGCATCAGCTCCGGCTTCTCCCCGCCTTCGGGCTCTGAAATAAAAAATGTGGATGGCTCCATCAATACGAGGCTACAGGCAGAAAAAGGGATCAATTACGAGATAAATGCCAAAGGTAATTTGTTCCTGTCACGCTTAGCTTACGATCTTGCTTTATTTAAAATGGACATGAAAGGGGAACTGATCGGTCAGGCGGTGCAACAGGGTATCACCATTTATAACAACTCCGGCCGCACCAGCCATAATGGTATTGAGTTGGCCCTATCGTACCTGGCCATAAAAGAAGAAGATGGGAAAGCGGTCACTTTATTAAGGCCCTATGCGGCGGTAACGTATTCGCATTTCCAGTTTGATGATTATAAGATATTAGACGCACAGAGCCAGGTAAAAGCCACGTACGACGGTAATGAGCTCACGGGAATTGCTCCCTGGGTAGTAAGCGCCGGCTTTAATATGGAAACCAAAACAGGTATCTACTTTTACGGGAGCTATTTTTTTAATGACCGGTTACCGTTAGATGATGCCAATACGGCCTATAATCCTGCTTACCAGGTTTTGAACGCCAAGGCCGGCTTTAAGAGAAGCCTGTCCAAACACGTTGAGATCAACATTTATGCAGGCCTTGATAATATTACCAATAGCCGTTACAGTTCCATGACCGCTTTAAATGCCGTTGCTTATGGCGGGGGATCGCCTGCTTATTTCAGTCCTTCGCCTGCAAGGAACGGCTACGGAGGACTCAATGTCAAATATATTTTTTAACTATCAATTTTTTCTGAATGAAGAAGCTGTTCCTTATTTATATAACTGCGTTCGGTATGCTGTCATCCTGCAGCGATAGCATACCCAGCGGCAAAGAGTCCGTTCCTGTACTGCTCTCCGATACGAGCAATAAGGCATCCTGTGTATTTCTGGCCAAAGATGAAAAGAACAATCCTGTTGTTAGCTGGACAGAGACAGACAGCACGGGAAACAAGCATTTCTATTTTGCCAACTGGGATGCAAAGACACAGCAATTTACCCCTGGTGTGGCTATACCCATAGAACCCAATACCAGCATTCATGAAGAAGGGATGCCTAAAATTGCTGTTAAAGGCGATGGTACGATCGTGGCTATATATGAAACATCAGTTCCCTCAGCAAAAAGCAGGTTCGGGTTAAGCGATATTCAATATGTTATGTCCTTTGATAAGGGAAAAACATGGACTGACCACAGATCTATCCAGGCTGCTGTGCCCCATACCGGTTCACGCTCTTTCGGTAATATGATACGGCTCGACGATGGAGAAATAGGCGTTGCCTGGCTGGATACAGATCCCGGTGACGCTAATAGCGGACGACCGGTGAAATTTGCAAGAACTAACGGGAAAGAAGGCTTTGGGGATGCCATTCTGATAGAACCTTTTGCCTGTCAGTGCTGCCGTACCGCCCTTAGCAGTGACGGAGAGGGTAATATCAGGGTTGTTTTCCGCGACCTCCTTTCGGGTTCGGTAAGGGATATTTCCGTTAGCAGCTCTGCCGATAATGGACAGACCTTCAGCAAGGCTGTGCCTTTCAGCAATGATCACTGGGTGATAGATGGCTGCCCGCATAACGGGCCTTCGGTGGTGAGCCAAAATGAAGAAACTTATGTAACCTGGTTTACCGGCTCCGACCGGAAAGGTGTTTTTTATGCAGCATTAGATAAAAACAATAACATGATCCTAAAGCGGCAGCTTGCCCCCAATGGCCGGTTTGTGCAGCTATGCCTTATGCCCAACGGAACGCGGATTGCCGCCTATAATGCCAGCTACCGGGAAGGAGATACAATGTATAGTAAAATTGTAGTGAACAAAATAGATGGGAATGCGTTTTTAGAAAAGGAAATCACGTTGCCCCGTGTGCATGCGGCTTACCCGGTAATACAGGTTGAAGGGAAGGAGAACGTGATTATTGCATGGACCGACAACGATAAAATTTACTATACACAGCTCAACACAAAAACCATTACTGATATTACAAAAGAAAACGTAGCACAGCCTTTTACCGGTAAGGAAAGTCCTGCCTTCCCTGCGTTAGAAGTTGCTAAAGACCCGGTTTGCGGCATGAAGATAAATGACCAGATGACGGGCGACACTACTTTATTTCAGGGGAAAATAATGGGTTTTTGCAGCCACGGCTGTAAAGAGATGTTTTTGAAGGATCCTCATGCCTATGCAGTAAAGCAGTAAGCACAACAGCGCACAAAGGCAGACACGGGGATGAGTGCGTTGTTTAATTACCTTGTTTGCGGAGTACCCAAAAGCAAAGAGGCTGCACCATTGCGGCAGCCTCTTTTACAATATCAATTGCTGGCAATTATATTTTTCCCGACAATTCTTTACCTGCTTTAAAGCGGGCCACTTTTTTGGCTTTGATTTTAATAACAGCGCCTGTTTGCGGATTACGTCCGTTACGGGCAGCACGCTTGGAAACGGAAAAAGTACCAAATCCTACCAGGGTTACCTTATTACCTTTCTTCAGGGTTTTGGCAACCGCTTCGGTAAATGAATCTAATACGGCGCCGGCCTGTTTCTTGGTAATGGCTGCATCAGTGGAAATTTTTTCAATTAACTCTCCTTTGTTCATAATAGTATGTATTTATTGGGTTAGAATGCAAATATAGCTGAAGTAATTGCTTCTGATCATGCAAAAAATATTTTTTACAGAGAATTTTATGGATTCAGTTTTTCCATGTCAGCCATTGTCCATTTCTGCGGGTATCCCCAGCCGGGTTTGGCTATACAGGCGCCATCTTTATGCAAACTAAAAAAATTTTACTGCTAAGCAGCATAGCGCGGCCCGGGGAACAAATGGCTCTGTTTAAACCGCCCCGGATATGTGCCTGTGTAAAATATTTTGTTTTGCCGGGATCATATTACAACTGTAAAATGGCATAACTGCTCAGTTTCAATACAACAGTTCCTGTATTGTATTACCTGCTTTGTAAAGTAAGCGATTTAAATTTCCGCGTCAGGTCGGTTAAGGATCTTTCAACGCCCATCCGTTCCAGCGAGGAAGCGCCCACAAAGCCATGTACCCCGGTTTTATCTAACACTATACGTACATCTTCAGGCGTGTTAATAGGGCCGCCATGCGCCAGGAAAAAGATACCGGGATTTACTTTTTGCCCTGCTTCCATAATTTCACGGGTACGGGCTATGGCATCATCCATTGTACAGGAAGCGCCGGTAACACCTACCGACCCGCCTACCGTAGTACCCACATGCGAAATGATGGCATCGGCGCCTGCTTCCGCCATCTGCATAGCTTCTTCTGCCTTAGCTACGTATACAATAGAGAACAAATCCATCTTAGTGGCAAGCCTCACCATTTCCACTTCCTTATCAAACCCCATCCCTGTTTCTTCTAAAACCTGCCTGAAATGACCATCAACAATGCAGTGCGTGGGAAAATTATTGACGCCCGAAAAACCCATTTCCTTCACCTTTAATAAATGATGCCACATCCTGCGGCGGGGGTCGGAACCATGCACACCGCAGATCACGGGAATTTCTTCCACCACCGGCAGCACTTCAAACTCTCCGATATTCATAGCTTCTGCATTGGCATCCCCGTAAGCCATTAGTCCGGCAGTAGAGCCATGGCCGGCCATACGAAACCTGCCTGAGTTATATATAATGATCAGGTCTGCACCACCCTTCTCTATAAATTTAGCGCTGATACCCGTGCCGGCACCCGCAGCAATGATTGCCTTATTCTGATCAACTGTTTTTTGTAGCCGTTCCCTCACTTCCTGTTTCGTATAAGGATTTCCCTTTCCAGTCCATTGATTTGCCATAATTATCTGTTTGAGTTATGTATGTTTTTACTTTTCTTCTATTATACGCTTCCATTCCTAATATGCCTGTGTGTGATATTTTTTTCCTCTTCTTTTAAACACATAGGATCATAGGTCACATAGGTTCATATAGATATCACGTAAGGCTTTTTTCTATCTCTATTGTGCTCCTATGTTCCTATTGTGTCTATGTGCTTAATATTTTCTTCAACACATAGGACCATAGATACATAGATGACACATAGGAATTTTTTGGTTTTTCTATTGTGTACCTATGTTCCTACTGTGTCTATGTGCTTAATATTTTCTTCAACACATAGGATCATAGATACATAGATGACACATAGGAATTTTTTGGTTTTTCTATTGTGTACCTATGTTCCTACTGTGTCTATGTGCTTAATATTTTCTTCAACACATAGGATCATAGATACATAGTTGGCACATAGGAATTTTTTGGTTTTTCTATTGTGTACCTATGTTCCTACTGTGCCTATGTGGTTTTCCTCTTCTTTTAAACACATAGGATCATAGGTCATAAGGTGCACATAGGGTCTTGAATTCTCTATTGTGTCCTATATTTCTACTGTGTCAATGTTTTCTTCACCATATAGGAGATAGCTAAACAATATTGAGCTACTCTTGCCGCTTTTTCATCACGCTTAACAATGCACTTACCAGCATAGCCGAAAATTCCGGGTCATTTATATGCGCATCCGCTTCGACAACATCTATCGTTGATTTGGTATTTTCTTTTATGGCATCAAATAAAACCCTGTTAATTTCCGGCCTGTAAAATATTCCTCCTTCCGCATCTACCTGCGAAATGCCTTTTGCCGGCAATAAAACTTTTACCGGCGCAGGCGAACGGTTTATTTTCTGCGCCAGTCTTTCACCCAGTATTTTATTCTCTTCTTTATTCGTCCGCATTAAGGTTACATCGGGAGCCCAGTTATACAATTCCCGCGATTGGTATTGCGCGGGCACGGTATCGGGTTGCGCAAAATTTACCATATCCAAACAGCCGGGCACCACCACCTGGGGAATGCCCATCTCGGCGGCGGCGTTCAGCCTGTCGGGACCCGCGCTGCAAATGCCTCCGCATAAATCATCCGCCAGCTCGGTAGTAGTAATATCTAAAATAGCGTCAAAACATTTTTCCCTGATCAACGACTCCATTGTTTTACCGCCAACCCCATTGGCATGAAAAGCCAGCACTTCATACCCCTGCTTCCTTAATAGCTCGCTGCACTGATCAACACAGGCCGATGTATTGCCAAACATACTGATCGCAATGGTACCTGCAACCGTACCTGTTTTCTCGTCTGTTATTGCTGCCATAGCGCAAATTGCCGCCGCGGCACGCCGGATTAAAAGTTTGCTGATACTATTCAATCCGGCCACATCAACAATGGAGGGCATCAGCACAATGTCTTTACTTCCCATTTGCCTCGACAGGTCTTTGGCGGCCAGGGTGCTCAGGCAAAGCTTGGGTATGCTTAACGGTATTTCCTGCATGGCAGAAAGCGCGATATAAGTGCCGCCGCCACCGCCCATTCCGATTGCCGCTTTTATTTTGTTTGCCGCTACCAGCCCGGCTACCAGCTTTGCCGCTCCCCTGCCCATCACATCTACCGCATGCCCGCGGTCTCCTCCTGTTCTTAATGCCGTTATTACATCACCACCTTCTGATGCCACCTGGTCTGATTCGATATCAACGGGGAAATCTGTTGTAGTTCCCATCACCCCGGTATTCATCGTTATCACTTTTTCTCCCAAGCCTGTAATGCAGTTCCGGAGAAAGGAAAAATCTTCACCCTTCGTATCAAAACAACCCAGTATTAAAATACATTTATTATTGTGAGGCATAATTGATTTCAACTTAAAATTATAATACGGTCAATGTTGAGGCACATCAATATCAAATACAATTACCCGCTCTAATTTAGGCACCACAAACTCCTTCACCTTTTCATGAACAGGATGCGGAAGATAGGCATCGCGCGATGCTAACGTATCGAAGGTCATAACAAACCCGTGGGTAAAATCTTCGTTCAAACCTTCGCTGCTATTGTACGGGCCATATTCCATATCCAATAGCCCGTCAATCTTTCCTACCATAGCTTTCATCGTACGAAAGCATTGATCTACCTGTTCTCCGTTAATCCCCGGTTTAAATTTAAACACGCCGAAATGTCTCACCATAATTATTTTTTATTTAAGGGTACGTATATAAGCAAGCAGATCCGCCACCTGCTTGTCAGAATAGTGATCAATTAACCCCTTCATCATAAAGGAGCGGCCACCCAAAAAGCCCTGGCTTAAAATAGCACCGGCTTCAACAAAGACCTGGGTGCCACCCATAAAAGCAATAGTGGCGCCCCGATCGCTTTTATTAACCAGGTAGCCTTCTACGGTGCTGCCATTTTTTTTGGTAACGCGGTAAACGGCATAATTAGATTCCACGGCTGCATCCGGATCAAGGATAGCGGTAAGCAGGGCTTCATTGTCGCGGTTTGCCGAACCATCTAATGCAGGCGCTATATTTTTTCCTTCGTTCCCTACTTTATGACACAACAGGCAGGTTTGAAAAAGTACCTTCCCCGCTTTTACATCACCCCCTTTCTTTTCAGCGATAGCCATGTATTTGGTGAGCCTGGCTTTCAACGCCTTTTTTTCCGCTTCATACCTGTTGGTAACACTTTCCCAGATAGCAATAGCGCGCTTGTCTTCCTTATTGTAGTTACGGATGCGTTCTGCTGCAGGCAAATCAAACGAAGCCGGTGCAAGCTGTTTCTTTTCATACATGTCTATCAGCAATGCGGCGCCTTCTCCCGATGCAGATAAACCTGTTACCAGATCACCCTTCTGCGCTGCGCTGAGCTGGGGAACCCACTGCCGGGCAATGCCCAGCGCCGATGTTTTGTCGGCCTTTGCCAGGCTGGCGAGTGCAGCGGTTCTGATGCCAAAGCCAAGCTTTTGATTCCTTACTGCGCGGGCGAATATATCTTTGTTGAGCGATGTATTATTTTCTAATGCCTTCAACGCTAACTGCACTGTTTTTTCGGACGACTGATCATTGATCCGGGCAACAACCCCATCGCGTACCTTTTCAATATTAAAACGGCCCACGGCATCCAGTGCCCGGTTAACATCAGCTTCCGAACGGCTGCGCAGCAATACAGCTACCGGCTCCTGCAGCATTACCGCCAGTTCGGGCGACTGTAACTGTGCCTGGTTTTGTAATGCGTAGCTCGTATACACCCCGGCGTTAGCTTTATTATGGATCACCGGTTTTACAGTTTCAAAAATGGTTGCATTGTTCAGCATACCCGCAACAAATACAAAGCCCGGCTCATCCAGCTTACTGATACCGAGGCGGGGCCACAGCTTCAGGAAAGCGGTTTCTTTTTGCCCGGCAGGCAATGCCTGGATAGCCCAAAGCAAATGATCGCCGCTCATTTTTTCTGCAGCAGGGCTATTGAGGTACGCCTGTAATTCATTGGGATATTGCTCTAATGCTTTACGGGCAAGGAATCGCTCAAAGCTTCTTTCATAGGCGCCTCCCATGGCATTACCTTCAAGCGCCGGTTTTGAAGCGCGCACCAGGATGGCAATAATTGCCTCATCTGCCGCTCCCAATTCATCAAGCGTACGAAGCACCTGTGCACGTACCATGGGGTTTTTATCTTCAACTAAGTTTTTTAAATAACCGGCTACCGCTGCTGTGCCGGGCGAAAAGCTGGTTAAAGAACGAACGGCCTCCCGGCGCAGATCATCCGATGAGCTTTGCAACAACGCCTGCAATAAGGCGGCATCGTAATGTTTGATCCCTTCTAATGACCAGAGGGCGTGAATGCGGGTAATTTCATCCTGGCCGGCATCTGCAGCCAACTGTACGAGTGGCTGGGCCAGCTTTTGCGTTTCTGCCAATGGTCTGTCTGCAACCTGATGCCATGCAGCGCGTTTTTCCCAAAGGGACGGCGACTGCAATCCTTTTACCAGGTCTTCTGTTTTAACCTGGTAATAATCCGGGATAACACGCGGTTGCTGACTTTTATGACGGATGCGCCAGATGCGGCCATGCGTTTTATCCCTGTCGGGATGAGTGGTAGGAATTTCATTGTGAGAGATGATCTTATTATACCAGTCGGCTATATACAGGCAGCCATCGGGGCCAAACTCCATATTTACCGGGCGAAACCATTTGTCTTCCGATGTAAGCAGGTCGGGCAGGTGTGTTGCGCTAACGGTTCCATCGGCATTGCGTGTAACCTTAACCGCGTTAACCGTGCTGGTAATAGGGTTGGCCAAAAATGCCACGTTCTTCCATTCGGCCGGAAACGATCCCGAAAGATCATCGGGAAAAGCCAGCCCGGATATACCGGTGCCGCCTACCCTAAATTTGTGCAGCTCGGGCATCCATGGCTGGTAAGGGCGTAAGCGCTCGTTTCCAATACCGGGGTATCCTGTGCCGGGTTCCATAGGAACAATGGAATAGCCCAGGTCATTAGCCTCACAGCCGTACCATTGGCCGTTGTTGCGAAGCTGGTAGCCCCAGATATTATTTAAGCCGGCATTTACCAGTTCCATCTTTTTGGCATCCATTGAAAAACGGGCGATCTTACTGTAATCTATTTTCAGCTTAACATCGCTCACTAAGGAAGACGCTTCTCCTTTATTAAGCGCTCCCTGGCTGAAATTGATCCAGTTGCCCGGCGCTCTTATCAGCACATGCGGCATGGTATGCGTATCCGTGAAGCCGAAGCCCGTAAGCAATGGGATGCGCTCATCGGCTTTACCGTCATTGTTACTGTCTCTCAGGAAAAAAAGTTCCGATCCCTGCGCCACATACACCCCGTCTTTATAAGGTAAAATACTCATGGGAATCGTGAGTCCATCGGCCCAAACCGTTGTTTTTACGGGGCCGTTGCCATACAAACCGGAGAGCACGAGCACCTGGTCGGTACCTTTCGTTTTGCCCTGGTACAGGTCAAGTATGCGTTTAAAGTTCGGGTGATTTCGCTGCGCCTCCGGGTCATCCATCAGCTTCAGCAAATCGTTCCACTGTATATCCGCAATGGGATCCAGCGGATACATCCTGGCAGTTTGCGTCCACAGTCTTCCTGCATCATCAAAGGTGAGGTCAACCGGGTTAATAATACCATCCCGTTCGCTGGCTACCAGCTCTACCACAAAACCTTCGGGCACTTTAAAGCCCGCCAGTTCTTCTTCGGGTGTTTTAACCCTGTCGGGCGGTATGTTTCGGGTGCTTTCTGTTGTTGGTGCGGAAATAAAAAACAGGCTTGTAAATACAAGGAAGAGACCGGGAAATTTCATGTGTTGAAAATTGTAAAAAATAAAAGATCAGGGTAATGTGGTGCTCTTGTGTTATAGGAGCTATTGCTGTGCTAAACGTAATGTGAGAATGGTGAATAGTGAATTCACTATTGCCTGTTCACTTCCTTCAAATCATACTTACAGTTCAGTAATGGTAAGATCCCGGAACTCAACTATGCCGGCGCCTCCGCTGTGTATTTGAACGGCAATCACGCCTGTAGCCGGTATTTTAGGATCTTTCTCCGTGTATTCACAGGTCTTAACGCCGTTAATGTACAGCTCATGATAATTGCCTTTAACGCGGATAATATAACTGTTCCATCCATCCGGTTTTAACAGGCGCTGTAAAATGCTGAGATCTCCCCCAACGAGTTTACCGCGGCGATGCTCATCATAAATATCTCCCCAGTAGCCATTACCGATATCGGCCTGGTAGCCCACAATTTCGCCGTTGATTATTTTTGAACGGTATTGAATGCCACTGTTGATCATGCCTGTTTTTTCATCGCCCGATAAACGAAAGAGGCAGCGGAATTCAAAATCACCGTATTCTTTTTCTGTATGCAGATAGGTGTTGGAGGGTATGTTGTTAATACCATCCCCACACATCATTACGCTGTCTTTAACATACCAGAGCCGCTGATCGGCGGGGTTTACCGTTTTCCAGCCATTCAGGGTTTTGCCATCAAAAAGGGAGGTAGCTTTAACAGATGATTCCTGCGCAGCCACACGGGTATTCAAAAGCAATAGCAGTATAATCATTTGCAGCGATAGAAAGCATGGAAAAAACTTGCTGTCCTTTACATCAAAAATGCATTTTGCCTTCATATTTTATTACGGTTATTTTTTCAGGCTATAATATTACTGAACATTGGCGATATCCCGATGTGTTTAATGCTTTTAATTACCGTTTCTAAAAAATAATGAATACCATAAAAAAAGCCACCCGGTTTAACAGGTGGCCTCAGCTATTTTTATGGAATAAGCCCGGTTAGGCTATGCTAACCGAAGGCTTCCATGAATATACTGCAGATTTCATGAATACCTCCTTTTGTTTGGTGAGTTGGAGTGATGAAAGTACGGAAATTTTTTAATATCCGAATCTGAAAATCGAAGTGGTTCCGCCCCTCACCTCTCCCTTTTCCCCTTTCTCCTTTCACTTTTTACCTCTCACTATTCACTTCGTTACCCTCAACACACCCCGCATTACCACATAATGCCCCGGATAAGTGCATACGTACTGGTAATCACCCGGCTGCGCCGGTGCAGTAAAATAAATGGCTTCTTTTTCAGTGGGGCCCAATAACCTGGTATGAAATAACACATCCGGTATTGATGGCACAAAGCCCAACTTTTCACCATTCAAACCTAATTTTGTTGCCGCTTCCCCCACATTGTCTGCGGCACCCGGCTTGGTAACCACCAGATTATGCAGCATATCGTCATTGTTATTAAAGAGCAGCTTTACCCTGGAACCAGCTTTAACCGTAACAGATTCCACATCAAATTTCAACCCGGGTTTGGTACCTATTATAATCGTGCGGTCGGCGCCTTTTGTCCAGCCTGATGGCTGTTGGGTTACATATTTAGGGTCACTGGTTTTTGATGCTTTTGCAGGAACCGTTGCAGTTTCCTGTTTCATAGTATGCACATGCTGAGGCACAGCCGCTGTTACCCTGTTCTCTGCGGTGATGGCAAGCTTTTCACCATCGGGCAACTGATTAAGCGTATAATAACCGAAGTTATGCAGCAGGGTATTGCGCTCTGCAGACAGCACTCCTTCCGCTTTTATTTCATGAATATAGCCCAGCCTCAGGCTATCCACCACCAAACGTACTTTTAAGCGATCCGGTGAAACGGCTATCGCTTTAATGGGGCAGGAACCCTGGTTAATAACCGGACTGCCATAATTATGATGAAACTTGTATGTGAAGCTTGAAATATGGTAAGAAGCCACATCGCGTGCCGATTGTTCATCTACCGGCTGCGTAAATTCAATTTCAAAACCATCGGGCTTAGCCTGTATTGTTTTCATTTCAAATGCCGTTTTGCCATTCCATACCATCCGTTGCAAACCATATGCCGCCCTGCCTGTAGAACCCCATCCACGGGATGTCATGCCAACAAACATGCTGCCATCTGATCCCCAGTTGAGCCGCAGAATACCTGAAGAAAAACCTTCGCGAAATGGAAATACCACACCCTGGTAAACACCTTTTACTTTTTCGAGATATACCCGCATGATCTTGCTCTGTCCCTGGTCGCCTACAAACAACTGCCCTTCAAAGGGACCCATCTTGCCATTAGTGTCGTAATTGATCAGCCCTGCGGTGGATATACCCAGGATAGTATGCGGGAACCACACCGATGGTGGCTTTAATCCCGGCACCCGTTTGGCTACATCGTATTTGGGTTCGCCCGTATCGGGAATATCTTCTTTTTTAAGTGTAACGGTAGATCCGGGCAGGTGCGACCACACAAGGCTTGCGGGGTTTCCTACAAAATCGCCTTCGGCCACATGCGTAATGCTGCCTGAGCCTACCCAGTCGCCCTGGTTTTCTGCATAAAATATATCTCCCTTATCGTTAAGGGCAAAAGCTGCCGGCGACCGCATGCCCGCAGCAAAGGGCTTCATTTTTCCATCGGGTGCAATTTTTATCATCCATCCATGCCATTTAGATAAGCTTTCACCATGATCGCCTACCCACGCAAGGTTCAGAGTAATTATCATATTGCCTTCCTTGTCTAACACCGGCCCATACGAAAACTCGTGGTAATTGGCTGCTAACG
Organism: Agriterribacter sp.; assembly: GCF_035445465.1. Classification (NCBI taxonomy): domain Bacteria; kingdom Pseudomonadati; phylum Bacteroidota; class Chitinophagia; order Chitinophagales; family Chitinophagaceae; genus Agriterribacter; species Agriterribacter sp. Next base: position 137,583 of record NZ_DAOMQT010000008.1, on the reverse strand, counting down.
GCCACGAATACACGGTTTCATACTCATCCGCTTCTCCGTCACCATCTAAATCCCGTAAGCGCGTAAGCTCCGACCGCTGCACCGCGTATATATCGCCATTGATATAGTTCAGCCCCAGCACTTCATGCATGCCCTGTGCAAATAAACGGTACTGTGGCCTGGCGCCGTTTTTCATATAGGGGTTGGTAATGATCCATACTTCGCCCCTGCGGGTAGATACCGCAAGCGCATCATCGGGTAAAAAAGTCATGCCGCCCACTTCCAGCAAAATACCTTCAGGAATGGGAACGGTTTGGATGGTATAAAAATCTTCTTCTTTCTGAACCTGTATGGTTGTATCTGCCGGTGCCTGAGCAAACAGGCTCACAGCAGCAGCCGTGCATGCTGCAAGACACAGCATACGTTTTAATGAATGAAATATCGTGAAATATAATGTAATCATGATTGTATAAAAATTACCAGGTAAGGGAATAGGTTATTGTAGCACCTGCTTTATCCACGGGCACAAGCAGTTCCTGTGCGGTGTTTGCCTGCCGTATAAAAGGCTTTAGCTTTTCATCAATAAACAGGTAATACGACTTATCATCAACAGCATATAACCCTTTTTTTATTTGTTCTATCTTTTTAGCAACCGCAATGCGGTGATATAACCCGGCAGATGGATGGGCAACCGTTAATTCCCTTACCAGGCCGGAGCTGCCGGAAGCGAAAATTTTATCGGTAACATTTACATCGTATATGCTATAGCGATAGGAAGGTGCTCTTGCGGCGTCTAAAGTATAGCCTTTCGTTTGTACCTCATCGAAAGATACGCTATCGGGCCAGGCGGTATTTGCTGCATCAGGCAGGATGGCTAATGCCGGCGCATCCGACAAGGTAATCACGCTGCCCAATGGAACAATGCGCTGGTAAGGCTCTCCTCTTGAGTACCACAGGTCTGTAGCATCTGCAAATCTTCCTCTCCATACCTGCAATAAAGCGCCCCGTTTTAAATCGTAAGAATAGTTAACCTGGTTAGGATTACCCACAGAAATGGCATGCGTGATCATCTTATTGTTATAGCTTAAAAAACTGCGCAACAGGTAAGGTTTCGCGGCAGGATCTATAAGTATTGGATTCACCATACTTACTTTTTCAGGTGTGCTGTTATCGCCGCTTAACGCGCGGTATTTCAGATTACGGATCGCCACATTGCCATGATCGCCCTGGATCATTAAAGGACCTGTAGCACGTTCATCTTCAAACAAAGGAGACCTTGTGGGCCCGGTTAGCGCTATTTGCTGCTGCACCAGCGCCCCGTTCAAATACACGGCTTCAAAACGGGCGTTTTCCGTTTTTATACCTCTATCATTAAACCGTGGTGCACGGAATTGTATTTTGAGATGCTGCCACAAACCCGGCGCCCTGGCAACATTTACCAGCGGGGCGTAACCTTCAAAGCCGGTATTTTTACCATTATCCCAGCGCTGGTAAATACCGCCGCAGTCGGAAAAGGCAGGGTGCAGTGTAGTCCAGCTATCAAATAACTGAACCTCATACCGGCCCAGCAGGTAAATGCCGGAATTAGACCCTTTTGCCATCATAAAATCGAGTTCTATTTCCACATCGCCAAAATTTCCTTTTGTTACCAGGTGCGCCCTGTTCTTTTTAGAAACCGCATTTACCAGCACGCCTGTTCCGGGAACCGGTTTCAGGTCACCTTCTTTATTGATATCCCCTACGGCATCTGAAGCAACAACCCAATTGGCCCCGGGATCTGCAAAGGCGTCAAGATTGTTCAGTGAAATTGTGGTAAAGCCTGGTTGGTTCTGTGCATAACCAATACATATAGATAGTATGCCCAGGAAGAGGAGATACATTCGTCTTTTGACCATTCTGATTGTATTATTTGTTTAAGGTTGAAATGATAGAGTTGCAGCCATTCCCATTTTAAAACAGGACAGCGAAGCTATTAAAATATTTTTTTCCGGCGTTCTTCTTTTAAAAGAAGCTCTAAAAGACCAGGAAGGAAGATACCAGTAAGTGGTATAGGAAAAATCAAAAGCATCAGCTCATTATTTGCCCGCCTTCGCTTCATGCTCCGCAACCATCTTATCAAATGCTTCGGCCCTTGCGGCATCAAACTTTGCTTTTTGCTTCCATTCATCCGTACCGTATACACCTGCTTTGGAATAGTCAAAAGGTTTGAACTTTATTTTGCTGATGACCTTTTTGTGTTTAAACCGGAAATCAAAATGTTGAACATCCATAAAACCCGGATCAGCTATTACCGAACGGCTGTCTTTACCTTCCTGCTGCCATGCTGCAAAAGTTTTTTTACCAAAAAGAATGTTATTGCCACGGGTATCCCAATAGCCATTTTCATCGGTTAGCATATTAACCGTTGACCAGTTGCTGCTCAGCAATGTGCCGCTATTGAAATAAACGATGTTACGGGTAAACGAAAAGGAACGATGCGCTTCCACACGGGTTGCCTGCAACTGCGATTTGATGCTATTAACGAAAATATTATTGCGGATGCTGTTTTCTTTCCCGTAATGCTGGTGAAATCCTGCACTCTTGCAATTGTATACCAGGTTATTTTCCATAACAATTCCCTCTGAACCTTCGTCGGTGTATAAGCCCCATCCGCCATAATCGAGTGAATACACATGATGGATAACATTATTGCTTACGGTTGTTCCCTCCGAAGCGCCTAACGTGTATACGCCGCCCATATCGCTTAATACGCCCCATCCCAGGTGATGAATATGGTTATACTCCACACGGTTGCGTTTGGAAGGGCTTGGCGTATAGCCCCACACCCAGCCTACGGATACGCCGGAGTATTTAAAATCTGAGATCTCGTTATGCAGCAGTTCATTATCACTTCCATGAAATATGATCATACCTACCGCACAGGGAAATACATGTCCCCCCGACCGGGCTATGTTGTTCACCACTTTTATATGGTGGGTTACTTCTTCAGGATTGGCACGCAAAATGGTTTCGCCAATTTTAACAGCGCCTGCGCCCAGGTTGTGCAAATAACAATGTTCTATCAATCCATTATCGCAGGCCCTTCTGAACCATATACCACTGCCACCCGTACCCGAAATTTCGCAATTAATGAACGACACCCGGCTGGCGAAATCCATTTCAATGCCTGCAGCCACCGGAGCGGCCGCCTGGGCGGGTTCCACGCCACCCGGGGGCATGCGGTAACCGGCTACCCGGAAAGCAATATTTTCAAAACGGATATCACTCACCTTTTCTCCGGTTTTTTCATTGCCGGATATAGTAACGAACTTATCCAGCAAGGGCGCCATAGCGGTTGTTCCCTCAATGGTTTCACCGGGCTGCGGGCGGTAATACAATGTGCCGGAACGTTCGAGGAACCATTCGCCGGGAGCATCCAAAGCAGACCGCACGTTTTCAATAGCAAACAGAGAGGCGGTAGTAATGGGGTTCCAGGGTTTCATGCCTTCCCCGCTAATATATAAGGAGGTATCGGCGGCGTTATAGTATTGAACAGGTTTTTTGGTATTGTCCCAGTGGTGATAAAAAGTGATCACCACATCTTTCCACGCTTCTTCGCTTATATCTTTCATCTGGTTCGCAGCTTCCGCAGGAATTTTAATTTGCTGAACTGCCAGCTCCGGCGATCGCCCCTCCCCCTTAACAATAACCGTTTCTTTAACCGATACCGGGGAGTAAAATCCTTTATTGGGTGTTTGCGCCCTGGTAACACGAGCACCATTTATATACAATTGCTCAAAACGCCAGCCATACCGCCGCACTTCCGGCACATCGGTTTTCCACAGGCTATCGGATACTTTTTCAAATTTGTTCAGGTAAAACCCGCCATAAAAAACCACGCCTTCCTCTCCTTTAAAAACCAAAGGAGCAGCTTCCGTACCACCATCCTCAACCGACAGCATTAAGGTTTCCGGCATGATGTATTCGCCTTTGCGGATAATGACCTGCCAGGCATGTTGGGCATCCGGGTTTTGTTTCCGCAACAGCCTGATACGGTCTCTCGCAGCGGTAAGCGTTGCCAGCGGCTGTTCAGCAGTGCCGGGATTACCGTCATTTCCGGAGGGTGCTATATAAATATTTTGCGCAACTGCATCAAAGGATAATAAAAAGCTGAAGACAAGGAAAAGGGTAAACCAAAGGTTTTGTTTCACTGGTAGTAGTATTGTTGATTGGTTAAAAATAAGTGTTTTTGGTAAAGGCAGTAGGGAAAAGGTTCAGCCAGCGAGCGCATTCTTTCTCGCTTACTTTTCGGGCGATAAGTGAGACGATTGGGCCTGAATGAGGAATAGTGAATTGACTACTTTCGGTGCTGCTGATACATCATCAATAGCAATTTCGTTCAGCGCCAGGGTCATAGCTAGCCCATAACGGCTGTAGATGAAGACCCCGGCGCGAATCAAAGAATAAATTTATTATTCAAACGGCCGGCATATTCTTTAAATGATTTACAGAAACAAATTTAAATCATTTAAAATTCTTTAGTTTTAATCGCATGATCATCGTTGATCTTACAAAAAAATTAAGCGTTTTTAAATGAACATACTTGAACGTTTTGCATCCGTAACCACATTTGCATTTGACATGGATGGGGTATTGACCGATGGCAGTGTATGGGTATTCCCCGGTAATGAACTTATCCGCCGCATGGATATTAAAGACGGCTATGCGCTTCAACTGGCGGTAAAAAAAGGATACAGGGTAGCAGTGATAACCGGTTCGCATTCCCTGCCTATGGAGGAAAGACTTGCGACTTTAGGTATTACTGATTTTTTTCAACGGGTGCAACATAAAAAAGAGCAACTGGATACATATATAACGCAGCACAAGCTGAGCACCAATGAAGTGTTGTATATGGGAGATGATATTCCGGATTACGAAGTAATGCAGGCTGCGGGAATTGCGTGCTGCCCTGCCGACGCTGTTACTGAAATTAAAACCATAGCGCATTATATTTCTCCCCGCAGCGGCGGCAAAGGCTGCGTGAGAGATGTTATTGAAAAGGTATTAAAGATCAACGGGCAGTGGGAAACGGATACGGAGGTGAGGAATGTGTGAGGGGGAAGATGATTTGAGATGGGTTCAGGTTGCAGGTTTCAGGGCGCAGGGCAGGCTCGGTGCGCATAAGTTGTTCTAACTTCCAGCATTTGTTTACGCCTTGCAAAGACGGTACTTATAAACGTCATTAACGGTAGGGCCCAGGTTACAAGTTGCAGGGGGCAGGGTGTGTAGCTGCAGCGATAGGATAAATACTCCTTTTCTGCCGATAGCTGACTGATAGCCTTCTTCGGATTTCGAAATTCCGGCTTCGGATTTCCCAGTTTGTGGTTTGTGGTTTATCGTTTGTAGTTTATTGTTGAATTCTTCTTCGGATTTCTGTCTTCGGATTTGAATTTTGCCTGTCATGGTGAGCCTGCCCGCCGCGGCGGGGCACGAACCATCTGTATCTATTTGTTTTTTGTGATTTGGCTTTTGGTGCTTTCACATCGGATTTCGGATTTAATGCTTCGGACTTTGTATTTTATTTGGTTCTTGTTATTTGTCTTTTGATGCTTTGTATTTCCCTTCGGATTTCGTCTCCAGTGGCGCAGGTTTGGTAGCATTGCTTTTTGTTCATCCAGGCCTGTGCCCTGGTGTTACTAAATTCTTCATCAAGATACGCTCACTATTTCCAATAGCATCCTTGATTCGCGCCGGGGTTTTCATCACCAGCCGTTGTGGGCCAGCTATGAAACCATGGCGCTGAACGATTCGCCGGGGTCTCACGCTTCACACAGTTGCCTGACTGTGAAGACCCCGTCGGGAAGAAATTTGCATAATTACGATTATTAGTACCATCTCTATAAATCTGCCCATGCATTAGTTCATGACCAAGTGCTATGAAAGGAGAAACCCCAGCCCACTTTCCCGCTTAGTCCAATACCAATAATGCTTTTATCGTTCAGCTTATAGCCGGCGGTAAGCGAATAGCTGTAGTGGTAGGAAAATAATGGTTCGACCGCTGGGTCTGAAAATCAGTGCCCAGCTCTATTCTTTGAAGAAAGCTTTTTGCCCTTTGCCCTTTGGGCTTAAAGTCAGGCATTATCATATCACTGCTGCCGCTGCCACCATTACCTAACTGGTTCAGCTTGTTTTTTATTTTTGATAGCTCACCCTGCGCCTGCTGCAATTTGCTTTGCAGTTGTTTTACCAACTGATACTAAAGATAATAAATAATGACAAATACGTCATTGCTGAAGCGTTGCCTACATCCCATCTTCACATAGTAATGGCACAGCTTAGAGATAAAATATTGCTCAGGAAAATTGCAATTGTAATAAAAGAGCTTCGTGAAAACGAAGGACTCACCCAGGAAGCTGTGTATAATGACATCTATATTCATATTGGCAGGATTGAAACGGCGAAGACTAACCTGAGTATTAGCACACTATCCACTATATGTAAACATTTTAAAATTTCTTTATCGGATTTCTTTAAAAAAGTAGAAAGTCTCTAAATCTGCTCCCAAAGCGTTAAGCATGGCTGGAAACGGACACCCCATATTATATACATTCCGGACTCACCGTAACTTGACTCAGGAGGATGTAGCCGGTGAACTGCAAATATCCCCGGGTGAATATGAAGCAATTGAAGCCGGAGCAGAAAATGTAGATCATAACATAGCGCAAAAGCTTTCTCAATTGTATAATGCACCCACAGTCTTGTTTTTACCTGCCAATCCTTCTTCTCAGCTAAATTTTGAGTACACGAATACCACGTTTAACAGCAGCAATGCCTATGTACATAACCTGTACCAGAACGACACCCGGGTAATTGAAATGCTAATGACTGCCAAAGAGGAAGAAATCAGGTTATTGAAAAAAGAGATCAAACGGCTTCAGGATCAGAACAATCAATTACTGGTTCGTTTATTGGGTAAAAAATAAGGAATATATTTCGCCAAAACTACTTTTTCTATACAGTTTTGGCGAAATATAGAACTCATATTTCGCCAAAATTGCTTTTTTTGTATAGTATCTTAAAAGCAGAAAAGCAGAATTAGACAGGTATCAACTGCTGCAATTGTACATGGTAATGGGCGGTATACCGCAATACCTTAAAGAAATACAGGCAGGGCAAAGCGCCGTTCAGAACATTGACAATATTTACTTTACAAAAGATGGGCTGTTAAAAACGGAATTTGACAATTTATTTTACGCCTTATTTGAAAATGCCGGGAAACATATTGATATTGTAAGAGCATTAGCGAGAAAACCAACCGGATTAACCAGAAACGAAATAATGATATCAGTCGGGTTACAAACAGGGGGCGGCTCTACCCAATTACTAACGGAACTGGAAGAATCAGGCTTTATTACATCTGTCATACCTTTCAACAAAAAAGTAAAAGACAGTTTGTACAGGTTAACAGATGAATACACCTTATTTTATATAAAGTTTATTGAACCTACCCGGAAGCAAACAGGTAAAGGCACATGGAACAGGCTGGCTGAAACCAGTTCATGGAAAACCTGGAGCGGGTATGCTTTTGAAAGCATTTGCCTCAAACATATAGAAGCCATTAAAGCAGGATTGGGAATTACAGGGGTATACACAATTACCGCCGCCTGGCGGTATAACGGAACAGGAATAGAGGAAGGGGCACAGATCGACCTTTTGATTGATCGTTCGGACAGATGTATTAATATTTGCGAAATGAAATTTTGCGGGGATGAATTCATTATTAATAAGACATACGCAGCCAACCTTGAAAAAAAGATAAAAGTTTTTCGCTGTGTGGCACAACCGAAAAAAAATATTTTCCTCACTATGATCACCACTTATGGAGTGAAAGAAAATATTTATAAAGTAAATCTAATACAAAATGAGTTAACGATGTCTGCACTATTTGAATAATTATTTACACTAAGAACGGCTGATACCACTATTTCCTTCCCAAAGCTTTAATCAATTCCTTATTCTGCTGGCGCAGGTATTCGATCTCTTCCTTAAGTGAATTAATTTCGGAAATATTCCCGGGCTGCCGGTAATCATTTTCAACCTGATTAAAATACGCGATATTAGAATTGTCGAATTTAGGTTGGTGAAAGGTAATAACAGGTATTGCCTCAGAGAGCAAATCACCAATACCAACATTATAAAATTCCGCCAGTTTTTGCGCCTGCTCGGCAGTAAGGCTTTTGGGGTCACGCTCCAGCCGGCTATAGGTGTTTTGACTTATGCCCAACACATCCGCAATTTCTTCCTGCTTATAGCCTTTTACTTCTCTTAGTATTTTTAAAGTAGTGGTTGCCATATATAATTATTGGATAAAGATATAAAAAAATGAATACGTCATCCGGGATAAAATATTAAAGGATATGGTTGCCATCTTTGTTTTCCGCAATACAGGTCCGCACAAGCCATTATTCCCCGTTCTACCGCATACCGGGGGCATTACACTATTTTTTAAAATGATCACTGCCATCGTCAAGCCTATACTGGTCTACCCCGATCAGCCTCCATTGCGCATCGAACGTGTTTTTACAGTGCAGATCAGTTTCTTCCTCACTTGCATAGTGAATAATATAGTCGGTAAGCCATCCCTCATTATTATAATTAGTATATGTTCCTTTGCAGACTTTGCCCCTTCGCGTCCTTTGCGTGAAACCATCCGCACGTGCGGGACGCCGGAAAAATTTACTCCCGCATGGCATACAACACAAATTCGTTTACATTTATAGTTCTTTAGCTACATTACTATATTCAGTATTTAAATCATCGTTTATGGCCGGAACACTAAGTAAAATAAGGCAGGCATACCAGCTATTTAAATCCATTGATTTTGACCAGTTGGGAAAGATCTCGAAAAAGGTTGACCTGCAAAAATTAATGGAAGGGTTTTCAAGGCTTGATGATAACCAGTTGAAGGGACTGCAAAAACTGATGGAAAGCAATGGCAAACCCAAAAAAGCATTACCCGAAATAAACGGCGATTTCTATGAGCTGTCGCTCCGGCTCAATGAGGAAGACAGGATCGTTCAATTAAAGGTGAGGGAATTCATGGAAAAAGAAATTGCCCCAATCGTGAACAATTACTGGCTGCACGATGATTTCCCGTTTGAAATCATTCCAAAATTTGCCGCGCTTAATTTATGCGGCGTTACGTATAAAGGCTATGGCTGTCCCGGAAGATCTTTTTTATTAGAAGGCATTATTGCCATGGAAATGGCCAGGGTTGACGCTTCCATTGCTACCTTTTTTGGCGTGCAGAGCGGACTGGCAATGGGCTCTATTTACCTGTGCGGATCGGAAGAGCAAAAAACATACTGGCTTCCGCGCCTGCAGCAGTTTAAAGCCATTGGCGCTTTCGGACTTACAGAACCGGAAGTGGGCTCCGGCGCGGCAGGCGGACTAACCACAACGGCTAAACGTACAGGTGATCAATGGATATTAAACGGGCAGAAAAAATGGATCGGCAACGCCACTTTTGCCGATGTAACCATTATATGGGCCAAAGACGTTGATGACAACCAGGTGAAAGGCTTCCTGGTTACCAAAGACGCACCGGGCTTTAGCGTAGAAAAGATAAAAGGAAAGATGGCATTGCGGATCGTTCAGAACGGGTTGATTACCCTGAACAATTGCGAGGTAATGGAAAAAGACAGGTTGCAGGGCGCCGGCTCCTTTAAAGATACCGCCAAAGTATTGCAAATGACAAGAGCCGGTGTTGCATGGATGGCCGTGGGCTGTGCCAGGGGCGCCTATGAAAACGCGTTGGATTACACCCGCAAAAGAAAACAATTCGGCAAACCTATCGCGTCTTACCAGTTGATCCAAAATCACCTCGTGGAAATGCTCTTTAACCTCACGGCTATGCAGTCGCTGGTATTCAGGCTATCGGAATTGCAGGACCAGGGCTTACTGAAAGATGAACATGCTTCGCTGGCAAAAGTATTTTGCTCTTTGCGCACACGCGACATCGTGAGCAAAGCAAGGGAAGTAATGGGCGGCAACGGCATTTTGCTTGACTATAACGTAGCGCGTTTCGTAGCAGATGCGGAAGCCATTTATTCTTACGAAGGCACCAAAGAAATCAACTCACTGATCGTGGGCAGGGCAATTACGGGGTTCAGCGCGTTTGTGTAGTAGCTGTCGGCTAAGCACCAAATCACAAAAAACAAGAAACAAATAAATTTTAAATCCGAAGCCGTAAGCGCTAAATCCGAAGAAATATAACGGTAAACTAAAAACAATAAATCATAAACTCCCCGTTCCGAAATCCGGGGGGAAGTGAAAGGTGAGAAGTGAAAGAAAGAATGCTCAGCCTGTCGTTAGCTCATACCTCAAATCCATCCGGAATTTCGAAAGGGGATGCGCCGGCTCCGTCTCTTCAAAAAATATCCTTATTTTCAATAAATTTTTAATATGTCTGCCATAATATTTATAAGCATTCGACGCATTGCCCTGCTACTTATTTTTTCTGTTTTAATTGGTTATACCCAGGGTCAACCCGCTGAACAAATGATTAAAGTAGTGGTTGCCCCGGATCATACTGACTGGAAATATAAGCCTGGTGAAAAAGTAAAGTTTACCATTACAGTTTTAAAAAGTGGCAATGTAGTGAAGGATGCTGTAGTGAAATATGAAATTGGCCCGGAGAAAATGGAAGCGATAAAAAAAGATTCCCTCACTATAGCAAGCGGCATACTTAATATAGATGGAGGCACGATGAAAACACCTGGATTTTTACGTTGTATTGCTACTGCAATTGTAAATGGCAAAAGCTACAGGGGATTGGCAACAGCAGCCTTCAACCCCTTACAAATAGATCCTGCCATTCAAAATCCATCAGATTTCAGCACCTATTGGGATAATGCAAAAACAGCGCTGGCAACGATACCCGTTGATGCAAGAATGACATTGTTACCGGAGCGATGCACTGAAAATGTAAATGTGTATCATGTAAGCCTGCAGAATTATAAACCAGGCACAAGATTATATGGTATTTTATGTATACCCAAAAAGGAAGGAAAGTACCCGGCATTGCTGCAGGTACCCGGCGCCGGTGTACGGCCTTATGCCGGAGATATTGCTAATGCAGAAAAAGGGATCATTACTTTTCAAATAGGTATACATGGTGTGCCGGTTAATATGGATGTTTCGGTATATAATAATCTTGCTACCGGCGCCCTGGCCGGTTATTGGAACTATAACCTGGATGATAAAGACCGTTATTATTATAAGCGGGTGTACCTGGGCTGTGTGCGTGCTAATGATTTCTTAACCGGCTTACCGCAATATGATGGGAAGCAGCTTGCTGTGATGGGAGGCAGCCAGGGTGGCGCTTTATCTATTGTAACGGTTGCACTTGATCCCCGTGTTAAGTTCCTGGCTGCATTGTATCCTGCCTTATCCGACGTAACAGGATATTTAAAAGGCCGTGCCGGCGGGTGGCCGCATTTATTTGACAAAAACAATCTTGCATTCAACAACACCAAAGAGAAGATCAATACTGCAGGGTATTATGATGTGGTGAATTTTGCAAGACAATTAAAAGTGCCGGGAATATATACCCTGGGCTTCAATGATGAAACCTGTCCGCCTACATCTATGTATGCAGCTTACAATGTAATTACAGCACCCAAAGAATTATTCATAGTTCCTGAAACCGGGCACTGGACTTTCCCGGAGCAGGGTGAGAAAATGAACAGTTGGATAGTAAGCAAACTGAATGAACAATAAATTTTTACAAATCCGAAGCCGTAAATCCGAAATCCGAAGGAGGGCGCCCCTATGCCCTGTAACTTGTGACTTGCAACCCAAAAGAAATACAAAGCACTAAAAAACAAATAACAAGAACCAAACCTGTCCGCCGGGGCGGATAAATTTCAAATGCCAAATCCGAAGCGGAAAGTCCGAAATTCGAAGCGAAATGCAACCATAAACCACAAACCATAAACCGCAAATTATAAAATCCGAAGCCGGAATTTCGAAACCCGAAAGGGAATGCAACCAAGAGCGCGATGAGAGGCGAGAAGAGAGAGGTGAAAGAGGGAGTACGAATACTATCGTTAGTAGTTACTCACCTGAATCTGATACCTGATACCAACCTTTTACCGCTTCCAGTTGGTATCGGTAAGGTTATAGATTTCCTGTATGTCGCGCAGTATTTTTTCGAAATCAAGGTTCAGATCTTTAAGCAACCCGGTTTTCAAATCAAAAACCCAGCCATGTACAATAGGATACCCCGTTTTTACATATTCCTGCTGCACGCTGGCTAATTTAATTACGTTTACACACTGTTCCTGCACATTCAGCTCAACCAGCCGGTCGTAGCGTTGCTTTTCATCCGTTATAGCGTTCAGCTCTTCTTTATGCAGGCGGTAAACGTCGCGGATATTTCTTAGCCAGGGATTAAGGATACCCATGTCTTTGGGCTGCATGGCGGCTTTTACGCCACCGCAGTTATAATGGCCGCAAACAATAATGTGCTTTATATCTAAGTACCGCACGCCATAATTGATCACCGCCATTACATTCAGATCTGTTGCGCATACAAGGTTGGCTATGTTGCGGTGCACAAACACTTCTCCCGAGTCGAGCCCCATGATCTCATTGGCAGGTACACGGCTGTCGCTGCAGCCAATATAGAGATATTCCGGGTTTTGGTCAGAGGCTAATTTTTTAAAAAAGTCAACATCCAAAGCGGTTTTGGAAGCGACCCATTTCCTGTTGTTTTCAAAAATCTGTCTGTAGGTGGTCATATTAAACGGAGGTGCATCGGGGTTGTCTAAAAAGTAATATTTTGCCACGAAGTCGCTAAGGCACGAAGAAAATAAAACCTGAAGATCAGGACTTTGTGCCCCTGCCCCTGCCTGCAGGCAGGCAGGTTTGAGTCTTAATGGCATATCTTCTATACCGACCTTTTGAGACAGCCTTTTTTGCTTATTGTAGGTTATGAAATACTTTCTGTACATCTTCGTCTTGTTCCAGGCGGTCAACTAATTTCAGCACGTCCTGCGCCTGCTCTTCCGGCAATTCCACCGTAGTGGAAGGGATCCATTCCACTTCGGCGCTTATGGGTGTAAGATGTTTTTCTTCCAGCGCTTTCTGCATATTACCAAAATCCGTGAAGCCGGTGCGCAATACCAGTATATCCTCGCCATTTTCGCCGGTACCTTCACCCAATTCTTCCAGCCCGTGATCAATCAATTCCAGCTCCAGATCCTCCGCGTTCAGCCCTTCGGGCTTCAGCTTAAATACGCCCATTTTTTTAAACTGAAAGGCCACGCTGCCACTGTTGCCCAGCGTGCCGTTGCCTTTATTAAAATGTGATTTTACATTGGCTACCGTACGCACATGATTATCGGTAGCGGTTTCCACCAGTACCGCCACGCCATGGGGAGCGTACCCTTCGTATAATATCTCTTCAATGTTTTCCATTTCCTTGCCCTGCGCTCTTTTAATGGCCGCTTCTACCCTGTCTTTGGGCATGTTTACGCTTTTCGCATTTTGCATGCAACGGCGTAAAGCGGGATTGGTGGTGGGGTCGGGGCCGCCGGCTTTAACGGCAATAGCTATTTCTTTGCCAATACGGCTGAACTGTTTCGCCATGCGGTCCCACCGGGCAAACATGGTTGATTTACGTACTTCAAATATTCTTCCCATAAGTGTTGCAAATGTAAGGTAATGGAGGGAAAAATGTTTGCGGCCCGGTCGTGCTTTATACACAGGAAGTGGTTGCACCCTGCGGAAAACCGGTAAAATAAACACATTTCCGTTTTTAAAATAAAAATACGGGAATCATCTTACCTTAGCGGTATGAGCGAACTTTCCATGGGAGATGCGTTGAAATTGTTTCTTCAGAAAAGCAGGCTGAAGGGAAATATGCAGGCCCTGCAGATAACCGACATATGGGAGCAACTGATGGGTAAAACCATTGCGCGGTATACCGATAAGATACAGATCATGAATCATACCCTGTTTATCGTTACCTCCGTGGCGCCCCTTAAAAATGAATTGCTTTTCCAGAAAGATAAGATCATTCAACGCGTGAACGAAGCCCTTGGAGAGCGGCTTATTACTGAAATCGTGATCCGCTGATCGGGGTAAGCTATTTAGCCCCACCGTTATTTGTGTTATTCTTTTTTACCGGTATAGAATGACAGGCAATAGAATCCGTTCCTAAACGGAATGTATATAACTATGCAGGTGGTCAATGGTTTCCTGCTGCGCAAGTATGGTTTCCTTTACAATATCTAATACCGAGATCACTCCATAAAATTCATTGTTTTTAAAAACGGGCAGATAGCGGATATTATGGGCTGTCATTATACTCATGCATTCTTCAAGCGTGTGCTCGGGGGTAATTTTAGGTAAATGCTCCAGCATAATTTCGCTTACAGGCGTATCACCTGATGATTTACCAAGTAATATCACTTTACGGGCGTAATCTCTTTCCGTTACCAGTCCGCGGTATTTCCCGCCATCATCCATAACAATTACAGATCCAACGTTCCTTTCAGACATGATCTTTAATGCGCCAAGTACGGAAATGCCGGGGTCAACGGTAATATTGTGATGCCCTTTGCGCATAAAAATGTGTGCAACCGTTCTCATATGCTCTGTTTTTGGTTAAAAATGAACTATCACGCGGGCAGGATGAATTATGGTTCAAAAGATACGACAATTGTTTGATATCCGGAAAATTCGTGTAGTTGTCTGTGCTGTACAACCACCGGAAATGGATATTCCCGTTCATTTACGCCGGCTTCCATGATCTTTTTTTGAATATCATCAAAAAAAAATATTGACATACAATAACTTCTGGTGCTATAAGTTAATGTACATAGTAACTTTTGAAGAAAGACCAATATCGTAATCCAATACCTGTTGACAGTAATGAGAAACCAATTTCTTATAGTTTCATTGGTGGCTTGTGCGCAGTTTGCTTTCGCGGGCATCCGGCCGCAAAAAACCAGGGAGATGCATGGCTCTCCGGTTATCGCGAATAATAGGAACGGCAACAATAGCTTTACCGGCCAATCTAAGGCTCAAAACGTATCATGGGCAGCAATAGGTAACAATACCATCGGCAGTGATCAGTCCATTTGTCAGCATACCGCTCCCGCTGCTTTAACAGGCAGCGCTCCTACAGGAGGAAACGGGAGTTTCACTTTTCAATGGCAAAGCAGCACCACCTCGGCAACTACAGGGTTTAGCAATATCAATGACGCAACAAACCAGGGTTATGCTCCCGGTGCATTAAGCCAAACCCATTGGTACAGGAGGATCGTAAACTCCGGCGCTGAAAGTAATACTTCGGCCGCAGTACAAATTGAAACAGACCCCCTGCCGGAAGTAACCATCAGCTATGATCAGTCGCCCTATTGCGGAACGGGCACTGCCACCGTAACGTTAACAGGATTAAGCGGCGGAACCTACAGTTCCGCTTCCGGGTTATCTATTAATGCCGCTACCGGAGCAGTTAACCTTTCAGCCAGTACCCCGGGATCCTATACGGTTAATTATACCTTCAGCAGCGGGGCATGTACCAGCACGGCTACCACCAATATTGATGTAGGCGACCCGCTGCTTGTAATTACCAATCCTTTGCCGGTTTGCGGATCGCCCACGGCAGATATAACAGACCCTTCTATAACATCGGGCAGCACCAGCGGGCTCACCTACCATTATTTTACAGATGAAGCCGGCACCCTGCCGCTCAGCGCTCCAACGGCAGTAGCAGTAAGTGATACATTTTATATTCGCGGTATAAGCGCAGGTGGCTGCTCAACCAACCTGGCGCCTGTGATCGTGGTGCTCAATGACCAGCCGGTTATATCTACCAGCGATACCGTGGTAGCTTGTAAAGGTTTGCCCGTTACCCTTAAAGCATCTTCACCGGGTAACGAAATAACATGGCAAAACACAGGAACAGGCGACAGTATTGTAGTACAGCCTGCCGGTAATGCTATTTATAAAGCCATCGCTATAAATGAAGCAGGCTGTACAGACACAGCTATTGTAAATGTGCTGGTACGGGAATTTTCTGTTTCGCTGAAAGCCAACCCCAACCCTATGCTGGTGGGTTCGCCTGCAACACTTACCACATCTGCCAGCTCCACCTATGAAGTGATTGGATGGAAACCTGAAATCTATTTCAGCAATCAGACGGCCAATACCCAGTCTTTTATTATTAATGATACCACCAGCACCTACTATGTTATAGCCAGGTCGGCAGACGGATGCATAGATACCGCCAGTGTAAAAACGGAGGTAGATAACAAAGACTTTTTTATACCCAACGCGTTCACACCAAATAACGATGGAAAGAACGACCTGTTCAGGGTATACGGATCATCGGTAACCGCAGCTGAAATAAAAATATACAATCAATGGGGTGTAATGCTATATGAAACGAAAGACAACCAGAAAGGCTGGGATGGAACGCATAAAAATAACCCGCAGCCGGTAGGCCTGTATGTATACGTGGTTAAGGTACGGCTATCCAATGAAGATACCTTTATAAAAAAGGGTACGATACGGCTAATACGATAAAAACTGCAATGAGGTATTATAAATTTTTAGAAATGAAGAAAAGCATATTTCAAATATTGCTGGCGGTGATGGCGGTCACTTATGGCTTTCCAGTATCCGGATACGCACAGGCAGACCCGCATTTTTCGCAATATTTTATCCAGCCCATGTTATTAAATCCAGCCCTTACCGGCGCCATTGAGGGCGATTACAGGGTGTCGGCTGTATGGCGCAGCCAGTATGGCAATACGTTTTCTACCAAAGGATTGTCGGCAGAAATGCCTACCAGCAAAAACATTAACCTTGGCGTTAACCTGCTGAACCAGTCTTCGTCCGATAAAGCCTATAACTATACCAATGCCTACCTCAGCATTGCCTATACCGGGGTAAGGTTTAAAGATCATTACGTGGTAATGGCCATGCAGGCGGGTGTATTGAACAGGAGCTTTAATGTAAACAAGCTGCAGTTTGGTGAACAATGGGTATCCGGCATCGGCTACGATCCTTCAGCGCATTCATCCGAAGTATTTTACAAACCGAACGTGTTTTCATTTGATGCCGGCGCGGGACTTGTATATTATGATGCCACAGCCGATAGAAAGGTCAATCTCTTTGGCGGATTTTCAGCTTTTCATATCACCCAGCCAAAGGACCCCTTTATTGCAGGAGGCAATAAGGAAACAATGCCCATACGTTACAGCGTGCATGCCGGGGCAAGGATCATTGTATCTAACCTGTTGAATATTGTGCCGAATGTATTGTATATGAGGCAGGGTGAAACAGAAGAAAAGATGGCCGGCGCTTATGTGCAGGTAAACGCAAGCGAGCAGGTTGACCTGATGTTTGGCGCTAACCTGCGTTTCGGGGATGCCATATCTCCTTTTGCCGGCTTTTATTACAAGGGCATAACCGTAGGAATGAGTTACGATACAAATGTATCTACTAAAGATGCGATGGAAATCAACCGCAACAGCGTGGAAGTATCGCTATCCTATACCTGGTGGCGGAAGAACAGTATGAAAACAAAACCTTTTTATTGTCCCCGCTTTTAAAACGGAGGCATGTAAATGATAATGCATATGCACAATAACTTTAAGCGCCTGGCAGACAGGAAAATGTTTTTACTACCGTGTAGTGCCGGAGCCATCATTCTTTTTTTGCTTTGCGCATTGGCTGCACCTGCCCAAACCGACCAACCCGGTTACTATATTAAAGGGGAAGAACTCTTTAAACAAAAAAGATATTACGAAGCCATTCAGTATTTCGAAAAATACCTCGGCACCGAAATAAAATCAACACCGCGGTCGCAACCCTTTGCGGTAAAAAAGAAAGCACCCGGAAAATCGAATCTGAATATTCATAACGAAGTGGTATACCGCCTGGCAGAAAGCTACCGGCTTATCAATAATTATACCGTGGCTGAAAAATGGTACAGGGAAGCCATGTCCTTTTCTAAGAGCGCTTACCCCGCATGCCCTTACTGGTATGGCGTTTCGTTGCGTGCTAACCAAAAATACGAGGAAGCATTTAATACCATTACCGCTTTCCGCGAATCGTATACCACTATGGATGAATTGCTGGTGGGCGCAGATAAAGAGCTGGAAAACCTTAAATTCATAAGAGAACAATTATTAAAAGAAAGGGATGGCTTTTTTGTTACCCGCAAAGCCATGCCGGCGAATGCTGCTGCCTATGCCCTGTCGGCCTCCCAACCGGGCAATACCGTTTACACCGCTATGCATGAAGATAAAAAGAATGACCTGTTTGTTGCCCGCTTATATGAAGCGGCCGGGGAAGATGCTATAACCGGAAAAGAAAAAATGATTCCGATAGATGAAGCCCCGGGTATCCACAACGGGTTAGCTACCTTTTCAAAAGAAGGAAAGAAAATGTTCTTTACCCGGTGGATGGTAAACAACGGCGTTACCACATCGGCCATCTACAGTTCAGATAAAACGGATACCGGCTGGACAAAACCCGTGCCTTTACCCGAACCTGTAAATATGGGAGGATCGAACAGCGCGCAGCCCTTTATTACTACAGACGGAAAATATCTTTTATTTTCCTCCAACCGTAAAGGAAGCATTGGTAAATACGATATATGGTATGCCGCCTTAGACACTAATTTTAATGCCTTACTGGTTACCAATGCGGGTAATATTGTGAACACTGCCGGAGATGAAACCGCTCCCTCCTATCATCAAACCAGCAGAACGCTTTTGTTTTCGAGCAATGGTCATGTGGGCATGGGAGGATATGATATTTTTTCGGCGAAGGGAGATTTCCAGCTATCCAACTGGAACAAGCCTGTAAATGCCGGTAAGCCCATCAATTCTTCCAAAGATGACCTGTATTTTATAAGCACCGATGATGACAACCTGTGGAATACGGGCTGGCTAAGCTCCGACCGGGCAACAGATTGTTGTCTTGAGCTTTTTGCCGTGCGCCAGGACAACGCGCAATACGTAACCGGTTTAATTACAGACTGCAGCAGCAACCAGCCCTTAGCCGGTGTGACCTTAACCATAAAGGATCCGAAGCAGGCAGGAAAGGTATTGCTCAAACAGCAAACCAATCGTGATGGCAGCTATAGCTTTGAGCTGAAAAACAGTTCCCGCTTTGAGATCACAGCCGAAAAGGAAGGATATTATCCTGCCAATGAAAGCTATAAAGTATATTTTGAAGCCGGAACAGCTACGGTTAATAACAATAACCTATGCCTTTCCTTAGTAACACAAGCTGCAACAGAGCAGGAAGGATCCGGTTTAAGCGAATCCGCCACCTTAGCCAAATTCTCTTTTAACCAGTCATCCCTGGGAAATACCTCTTCGTACGAGCTGGATTCCCTTGCCGCATTCATGCACAAATTCACTTCCGTTGTAATTGAAGTAGGCGGTTATACCGATGGTAAAGGTTCGGAAGCCTACAATATAAAGCTGGCACAAAAACGGGTAGACGCCTGTATCCGTTACTTAGTTAAAAAAGGCATCAGCAAAGATCGCCTGGTGGGTAAGGCATACGGCGAATGCTGCCCGCTGGAACCGGAAAAAATAAATGGTAAAGACAACCCTGCTGCACGGCAAAAGAACAGGAGGGTGGAATACAGGGTGGTGAGGAGTGAATAGTCGGTAGTGAAAAATGAGGCGTGAGACGTGAAAAGTGAGAAACAATCAGCCTGTGGTTAGTATACTTATCTGATCAAGAGCAACTGATAGCTCCTATGATCCCGGCCTTGACGGGACAGGGTTGTCCGGCAGTGCAAAAGTTGCATAGCGTTAACACAGGAGAAGAGTGTGACGCAGGAGCGCAATAGCAGTACCGCAGCTAAGTACACTTACACCTCACAACCCTATACCCTATACCCTATCCCTATACCTTACGCCAGGGGCTGATCGCTCATCGTTTAGTCAATTATACAACATCCCTGTGCCCGCAATGCCGGAAAATCTATTGAGCTATCCCATTCGCTGTTATTTTGTCGTTCTTTCAGTTCACAGTTAAACATTCTGCTTCGCTTCCAGGAGTTTTTCCAATACAAAAAACACAGCAGGACAAAACGTGGCGTTTTTTAAAGTAATCCGGGCGCGGTTTACAAGAACATCTTCATTGGTATATGGAAACCGCTCGCAGTCTGAGGGGCGAACATCATAAATACTACAGCGATTGTCATCACCAAGGAAAGGACATGGTGTTTGCTTTACCACATAATCACCATCCTCATCCAGCCGGAGGTAAGTGTCAATAAACCTGCTTTCTTTCATGCTGAGATGTTTACTGATGCGTTTTATGTCCGGTGTTTTAAAACGGGGAGAGTAATTTTTACAACAGGCGGCACAGTTCAGGCAATCTATAGCGGCAAAAGCAGCTTCATGCAAGTCAGGTAAACGTTTCAATATTTGATTCTTATCGCCTTTTTGCAGCATCCGGGCGTAAGCTTTATATTGGGAAGCAGACTTCTTTTGCCATTCTGCATCCTTCCATTTGCCGGATGTAAAAGCTGAACCGTTTTTTGTATGTTCTTCCATCAATAAAATATCATTAACGCTACACGGCAGGTTAAGCAATTGCCAAACAAAATGCAAGATACGCCAGATTACACCTGCAATCCGTTATTTTTGCAATCATATTACGATGGAACCCATCGTGTTCATCACGCTTCTAATCCTACATACCTGGATAAGAACATGGGTATGTTTTTAATTATATGGGATAAAATGTTTGGCACATTTCAGCCGGAGTTGCACGCGGAAGATTATCTGCCCATCAAATATGGCTTAACGCAACCGCTTACACAATCCAGGCAATAAAGACGTTGAAGATAGCGGAAATCTCAACGTTGTATTGCTTCCCCCTGGGAATAAAAAAAACAATGCGTAAGCTTATCCACAATCGTTTGCCAGCTTTGCACAATCTGCTTCACATCTGATGCTTTCATCCTAAATTTGCACATCTTTTTATAAAAAGTTCAATGCTGTTTATATGAATGTATTTGATTTACAGGCAAATGAGTTTCGTTCCAGGCATATAGGCCCCAATAAAGCTGACCGGAAAAAAATGCTTGGAACCATTGGCGTTTCTTCGATGAATGAACTTATTGAAAAAACGGTACCCTCAGCTATACGCATCCCTTCGGTGCCCGCTCTCCCGGCGCCCCAAAATGAATATGAGTATTTGCAGGAATTGAAGAAAACGGCACAGCTAAATAAGGTATTTAAAACATATATAGGGCAGGGATATTATGGAACGATAACCCCTTCGGTGATACAAAGAAATATTTTTGAAAACCCGGGATGGTATACACAGTATACGCCTTACCAGGCAGAAATTTCACAGGGAAGACTGGAAAGCCTGCTTAATTTTCAAACAGTGATTGCCGATCTTACGGCATTGCCATTTGCGAACGCTTCTCTTTTGGATGAAGCCACCGCCGCAGCCGAAGCGATGTCTATGCTGTTTCATCAGGTAAATAAATCAGGCGCACCTGCCAAACCAAGGTTTTTTGTAGATACAGCCTTATTTCCCCAAACCATTGATGTGCTTATGACCCGCGCTGAACCAATAGGTGTGGAACTTGTATTTGGAGAATATGGAACCGCTGCCATAGATGAGCATTTTTTCGGCGCTATAGTTCAGTATCCTGATAATAACGGATCGGTAAATGATTACCGGAATTTTATTAGTGCGGTACACGCTGTTAACGGATATGTGGTAATGGCTACCGACCTGCTGGCGCTTACGCTGCTCACTGCCCCTGGTGAACTGGGCGCCGATGTGGCTGTGGGCTCTGCACAGCGTTTTGGTGTGCCTGTAGGATTTGGCGGGCCACATGCCGGTTTTTTCGCTACAAAGGAAGCGTTTAAAAGGATCGTGCCCGGACGGATAATAGGTGTAAGCATTGATACCCAGGGCAACAGGGCGCTGAGAATGGCTTTGCAAACAAGGGAACAACATATTAAAAGAGAAAAAGCCACTTCCAATATTTGTACCGCTCAGGCATTGCTGGCCAATATGGCGGCAATGTATGCTGTATATCATGGGCCGGAAAGGCTGAAAGCCATTGCTACACGAATAACGGTTCTGGCAAAAACTTTATCAGACGGATTAAATGATCTGGGCTATATCAACGGCAATAAGCATTACTTTGATACACTTAAAATAGCGGTAACCAGCGCTGCAAAAATAAAATCCATAGCGGAAGCCAATGAAGTGAATTTCAGGTATTTTGATGAAAAGCATCTGGGTATCTCCATAGATGAAACCACTTCGCAAAAAGACGTGCTCGACATCCTTTATATTTTTGCGGAAGCTTCAGGACATAGCGGGGTATCGCTTACCTTTAGTGAAGACGATTTACCCGACAATATACCGGATTATGCCATCCGCAAAAGCAGGTACCTCACTCATCCGGTATTTAATACCCATCACAGCGAAAGCCAAATGATGCGTTACATCAGGTTACTGGAAAACAAAGATCTTTCCCTTATTACTTCCATGATTTCGCTGGGTAGCTGCACCATGAAACTTAATGCCGCCACGGAAATGATGCCTGTAAGCTGGCCGGAGTTTGCGCATATTCACCCTTTTGTGCCGGCTTACCAGGCAAAGGGCTATGCGCATATTATTGATGCATTAAGCGAGTATCTCTGCGCTATTACAGGATTTGATGCCTGTAGTTTACAGCCCAACAGCGGTGCGCAGGGCGAATATGCCGGTTTGCTTACCATAAAAAGATACCATAAAGCCGCAGGTGATGAAAAGCGGGATGTGGTACTTATCCCTATTTCTGCCCACGGTACCAATCCCGCTTCGGCAGTACTGGCCGGCATGAAAGTAGTGGTAATAAAGAGCGATGAAGAAGGACATATAGATGTTGCCGATCTGAAAGAGAAAGCCGCCAAATATAAGGATACACTTGCTGCGCTGATGGTAACTTATCCTTCTACCCATGGCGTGTTTGAAGAAAGCATTAAAGAAATATGCGCGATAATACACAACAATGGCGGACAGGTATATATGGATGGCGCCAATATGAATGCACAGTGCGGCTTAACCTCGCCGGGAACCATTGGTGCAGATATATGCCATCTTAACCTGCACAAAACCTTTGCTATTCCGCACGGCGGCGGCGGCCCGGGTATGGGGCCTATTTGCGCCAAAGCACATCTTGCCCCTTACCTGCCCGCTCATATCAACAATTATAACGGAACAATTAAAGAGAAATATTCCTTACTGCCGGATGCCCGTGGAGCGGTAAGTGCTGCCCCCTATGGCTCAGCATCTATATTGCTGATCAGCTATGCTTATATAAAATTACTGGGAGCGGAAGGAGTGAAAGCTGCAACGGAATATGCCATTTTAAATGCCAACTATATGAGGGCAAGACTGGAAAAGTATTTTGATATCCTGTATCTCGGCGCTAATGGCACCTGTGCGCATGAGTTTATAGTAGACCTTCGGCCTTTTAAAACCAGTTCAGGAGTGGAAGCGGAGGATGTAGCCAAGCGATTGATGGATTATGGCTTTCATGCACCCACCATGAGCTTTCCCGTTGCCGGAACCATTATGATTGAACCTACGGAAAGTGAAGATAAAGCGGAGTTAGACCGGTTCTGTGAAGCCCTGATCAGCATCCATCACGAAATTAAAGCTATAGAATCGGGAAAGATCAGTAAAACAGATAACCCGCTTAAAAATGCGCCGCATACCATGCATACCGTATGCGCCGATGAATGGAAGCAGGCTTACAGCAGGCAGGAAGCCGCTTTCCCCCTTTCGTATATTACCAGCAATAAGTTTTGGCCAAGCGTTTCACGGATAAACAATACATACGGCGACAGAAACCTGGTTTGCACCTGTGAGCCTGTAGAAAGCTATATGGAAGCGGAAAAGGGTTAAGAGATGATGTACAACACATAGTGTTGGGTTAACCATAATATGACGTATCCTTTTGTGAAAAGGTCAATAGTCAGGGTCAATAGTGAATTTCATCTTACCCTTTTTCCTCCCAGATCATTGCCAGGTGCACAATGGTTTCAACACTTTTTTGCATATCCTGCACACTCACATATTCGTGCTTACCATGAAAGGCCATTTCGCCGGTAAAAAGGTTAGGGCAGGGTAAACCCATGAAAGATAAACGGGAACCATCCGTTCCGCCTCTTGCACTGCTCAATACAGGTGCTATTCCCGCTCTTTGTATTGCCTCTATTGCATACTCACTTACTTTCGGATATTTGTCCAGTATTTCTTTCATATTGCGGTACTGCTCTTTTATTTCAAGTGTTGCCGTAACACCGGTAAAATGTGCAAGCGTTTCATCTGTCTTTTGCTGTAACAGGGATGCATACTCCTGCAATTTTGCTGTAATAAAATCGCGCAGAATAAACTGGATGCTTACGCTTTCAGCAATGCCGTTAATATGAACGGGATGAACAAAGCCTTCCCTGCCTTCGGTGGTTTCGGGAGACAGCCAATCCCGGGGTAACGATGCTATGAAAGCGGAAGCCACTTTTATAGCGTTTACCATTTTACCTTTAGCATAGCCGGGGTGTGCGCTCACACCATTAAAAGTAATGGTAACACTATCCGCCGAAAAAGTCTCGTCTTCAAATACGCCACGTTCGCCTGCATCTAAAGTATAGCCGAAATCGGCGCCTAACTTTTTCAAATCCACTTTATCCACTCCCCTTCCGATTTCTTCATCGGGCGTAAATAATATTTTAATAGTGCCATGCTTTACATGAGGATGTGTAGCGAAAAAATGCAGCATATCCATGATCACCGCCACTCCAGCTTTATCATCGGCTCCCAGCAAAGTGGTTCCGGAGGCGGTAATAATATCTTCGCCTGTCTTTTGCTGCAGGTAAGGATGGTCGGCTACGCGCATTACCTGGCTGGTATCGTCCGGTAAAACAATATCTTTCCCATCGTAATTCCGGTGTAAAAGCGGTTTCACTCCCTGGCCGCTGCAATCAGGTGAAGTATCTACATGCGAGCAGAAGCAAATAACCGGTGTTTTTTTCCCGGTATTGGATGCAAGCGTAGCATACACATACCCGTGCTCATCCAGCGCCGCACCGGTAATACCCATCGCCTGCAATTCTTTTACCAGCAAACGTGAAAGGTTCTTTTGCTTTTCGGTTGAAGGAAATGATGATGATTGAGGATCCGACTGGGTGTCGGTTTGAACATAGCGCATAAACCTCTCTGTTACCGTAAACGCATAATCACTGAACATGGCATTGATATTTAATTTGTTATTTTTTGCTTTTTCTTTAACGTATAACACTAAGGCAAAGATCAGCAAAAGACATTTCAATCAGCACATCCGTTATTTCAAACTGCTGCTCTTATTCCAGTATATATCCGGGCGCATATTTGCTATACACCACAAAGGGAATGATCATCAGCATAATCCAAAGTATAGCAATAAGAAGTTTTCCTTTTAAAGTTATTTCGTTTTGTACAGGAGGAACTAATATTTTATTAAGATGTGCCACCACAGCTTCCTCATCAGTTGAAACAATTTCCGGATCATATTGTTTCAGGGCCTTAATATGTTTTATCATCGTTTTCCTAATTGCCATATATGCTTCATCGGTAAGTGTTCCAAAGGTGGTATGATACGACAGGCTTTCTTTGTCCAGCGTGTCCCTCACCCGGCTGATGGTGCTGATGCTCCGGTAGCGTATAACAATGATCCACACAATAAATACGATTAAATAGTTGCGGGTGTATAATGCCAGGTAAAACAAGAGCAGGGCAGATACAATAAGAAAAGCCAGTTGTATTTTTTCTCCTGCGCGGAAAAAGATATTCTCAAGCAACTGTCCTCCATCTAAAGGTGTAACCGGCAAAAGATTAAATGCATTGAGCATTACCAGCACAAACGATAGCTGGTAATATACAGGCTGCTGATTTTGAAGAAAGATCAAAAAAAATACCAGCCCGATGAGCATACCCGGAACGGGTCCTGCCAGCAGGGTTATAATACGTTGCCGGCGCGAAACCACCCGTGGTTCACCCGAAACAAACGCACCGACAAAAGGCACAAAAAACATCTGTACATCTTTATATCCAAAGCTTTTCATAGCAATGAAATGACCGGCTTCATGCAAAAGAATAACGGAGGTAAGTATAATAAGCCATTTTATATTATCATGAAAAAAATAATAATATACGCCAACATACAGTATAAAGCTGATAATCGTCTTCACCCAGGTTCGCCGGGTGCTGATCATTTCTGCCGGTACTGGCTTTTTATGATGCCTGCCGCGATTATCTGTTATTTGATCATTTGCCATTCGCCTGTGTTTCCACGTATATTGCGTGTTAAATCAAAAAATAAGTTATTAATTTGAATAATTAATTAATAAATTTCAGGCTGTGCTGTGTGCCGGTAAATTAATTGTATGAAAGGACGCCCGTTATCAACCGTTCAGGCTGTAGTTATCTTCCTTCTTATAGCCCTGGTATGGATACTCTGTACCGATTATCTCCTGCTACAGGCTTTTGGAAACGATATAAGGCTGTATCACTATATGCAAAGCTTTAAGGGGGTAGCTTTTGTGGGCTTAACGGCAATCGTTATCTATCTTATTATCCGTCGCAACAGTAAATATTTTAAGGAAAAATATGATACCCTTGTTTTTAACCACAACGAGCTGGAAACGATTTTATCGGAAACCAACCTGGGCATAGCCCGCTTAAACAATAATGGCGTATTTCTCTATGCCAATCCTTTCTTTTGTGCGCTAACAGGCTACGAAATAACCGGGCTGCTAAAACAACATTACAGTTTGATTATAAAAACTGAAGATAATGTAGAGCTGGAATACTGGGATATGATGCTGAAGCAGGGGAAGCTCAACAGGATGAAAAATGTTGCGGGCATTACCACTAAAAGCGGGGAAAAGCTGATTTGTAATATCACTATTAATGAAGTAAGAGATAAATCGGGGGTTGCGGTATTTATACTTGTGATGGAGAATATAACAAACAGGAGAAAGGAACAAAAACAATTAGAGGAAAGCCTGAAACGATATAATATTCTGAGTATGGCTACTATGGAAGGCTTGTGGGACTGGAATATACTGAGCGGCCAGCTTTACTATAATACAAACATTAAGCTCCTGTTTGGGTACGATGATGCAGATTTGCAACAGGGCTACGCCTGGTGGAAAGATAATATTCATCCGGAGGATAAAGACAAAATATTAGATAAGATGGATGCCGCGCTGCAAATTCCGCATGTTACAACCATCAACAACGAATATCGGTTTATATGCAAAGACGGGTCTTATAAAATCATAACGGATTGCTTTTCTATTTTGCGCGACAGTGAAGGAAGGGCTTTCCGGCTGATCGTATCCATGCATGACGTTACAGAACAGCGTAACCTGCAGCAGCAACTGGCTGAAAAGGAAATTATATATCGCCGGCAGTTAGCCCGCACGGTTATGGATACACAGGAAAGTGAGCGCAAAAAGCTCGCGGAAGAGCTGCACGATAATGTGAACCAGTTGCTGGGAGTGGTAAAATTGTATATCGAGCATTCCATCGCAAATGACAAGATCAGGGACGGTTTGCTCAGGAAGAGCAATGAATATATTGACAAGGTAATTGAGGAATTGAGGAATCTTTCCAAAAACCTTGCCCCGCCGCTCCTTGCCGAATTAGGCCTTGAGCATTCACTGATCAGTATGGCTGAGGCTATAGAAGAAGTGCAGCCTGTTACGATCCGGGTAGACATAGGACAGTTCGATGAAGCCCGGCTTATGGATGGACATAAGCTGATGCTGTACCGCATTGTGCAGGAACAACTGAATAATATTGTTAAACATGCCCATGCGCATAATGTTACTGTGCATATAGAACAAATGGAAGATAAAGTATTACTGGTAATTACAGATGATGGTGTAGGCGTTGATCTTACACTGGACAACGGTCATGGCATGGGCCTACGGAATATTCGCAACAGGATTGAATTGTACCAGGGAAAAATAAACATGGATACCGCGCCCGGAAAAGGATTTGTGTTAAACGTGGAATTTGAAATATAAGGGGTGTTTGCCCTGATCTTAAGCGTCATCCATCATTTCACTCAATTCCAGCCAGCGCAATTCCTTATCATCCAATAATTGCGACAGCTCGCCGATCCGGCTCGAGAACTGCTGTAATTGCCCGAAGGGGATGCTATCGGTGTTGAGCTTTTCTGTAATAGTTTTTTTCTCCTTTGCCAGCGCTTCTATTTCCTTCTGCAATAATTCAAACTCCCGCTTTTCCTTGTAAGATGGCTTTCTTTTTTGAGGAACAGTATCCGGTACTTTTGTAGCTGCGCTCTGTATGTGGTTTCCTTCAGGTAATCTGTTTGCTGTAAGCTGCAGCCTCGCTTCTTCTTCCTGTTCCTTTTTCCATATCCGGTACTGGGTATAATTTCCCGGAAAGTCCCTTATTTCCCCGTCTCCTTCAAAAACAAACAGGTGATCGGTGAGCCTGTCCATAAAATAACGGTCATGCGAAACGATTAGCAGGCAACCCTGGTATTCACTTAAAAAATTTTCCAGCACACCCAGCGTAGGAAGGTCAAGATCATTGGTAGGCTCATCTAATATCAAAAAGTTAGGGTTGCGGAAAAGGATAGACAGCAGCAATAATCTTTTTTTCTCACCACCGCTTAGCTTTGAAATAAAAGTATGTTGCTGATCGGGGTCAAACAAAAAAAGTTGCAGGAACTGGGCCGCGCTAAGCGACCCTCCGTTGGCCAACGGAAAATTTTCCGCTATGTTTTTTACATAGGCTATCACCCGTATATCTTCCTTTATTTCCAGGCCCTGCTGGGAATAATATCCAAAAATGACGGTTTCCCCGATATTAATTTTCCCGCTGTCGGCTTTTTCAATACCCTGCAGCATATTAAGGAAAGTAGATTTTCCCACCCCGTTTTTTCCTACAATACCAATTCTTTCACCTTTGGCAAATGTGTAATCAAAGCCTTTTAGTATGGTATGGTTCCCGTAAGCTTTATATACTTTTTTTAGCTCAGCTACTTTGCCACCGAGGCGACTCATCTTCACCTGCAACTGCACCTGGTTATCCTGCATCCGCTGTTTGGCTTTGGTTTCCACATCACTGAAAGCATCAATACGGCTTTTCGATTTGGTTGTTCTGGCCTTTGGTTGCTTTCTTATCCATTCTAATTCTTTACGGTAAAGGTTTTTCGCTTTATCAATGCCCGAAGCCTGCTGTTCCAGCCGGGCGGCTTTCTTTTCCACATAGTTTTCATAATCGCCTTTATATACATATAAGTCACTGCCATCCATTTCCCATATCTCGTTGCATACCGCATCTAAAAAATAACGGTCGTGTGTAACCAGCAGTAAGGTTACTTTTTCCTGGTTCAGGTAATGCTCTAACCATTCTACCGTTGTTACATCCAAGTGGTTGGTAGGTTCATCCATAATAAGGAGTACATGCCTGTGCTCAAAACCAATATCAATCAGGGTTCTGGCAAGCGCTACCCGTTTACGCTGGCCACCCGAAAGCGTACCTGTCTTTTGCCGGAACTGGTGAATATTCAGCTTGCCGAGGATCTGCTTTACCTTGCTGTCGAAATCCCAGGCATTCAGCTCATCCATTTTTACAATGGCATCGCCCAATGCATCGGCATCCTCACTTTCGCTTGCCGCTTCATATTGTTTAATAACATTAATAACAGGATGATTGTGATGAAAGATGTTATCAAGCACAGACAATTCATCAATAAAGGAAGGTTCCTGCTCAAAAAGGGCCACGGTTACATCTTTATGTACCCACAATTTTCCTTCTTCCGGCGTTTCTTTACCGGCGATAATTTTAAGCAAGGTAGACTTACCCGAGCCGTTGCGGGCTATTAACGCGATTTTATCTCCTTCTTCAATATGAAAACCCAGGTTTTTAAAAAGAGGCTTTATTCCGTAAGACTTCCCTAATCCTTCAGCAGAAACATAATGCATCCGGCAAAGATAAAAAAGAGTTCAGACAGTTACGCGATTAGCTGGACGATAAAAGCTACACTTTCTTAACTCCGTTAACCACATTCCTTAATCCTCCGTTGAGGAATGTTTTGATATTTTCTGCAGATTCATATAAAAGCCGTTCCCTTGCCTGCCTGGTGGCCCATGCAATATGCGGTGTAATAATGCAGTTCGAAGCCTTTAACAAAGGGTTACCTGCCGGAGGCGGCTCCAACGACAATACATCAACAGCCGCTCCTGCAATTTGCTTATGGTTTAACGCCCCGGCTAAATCCTGCTCATTGACCAGGGCGCCGCGTGCCGTATTAATTAAATAAGCGGTAGGTTTCATCCGTTCTATGAGTTCTTTATTAACCATCTCCCTGTTGGCATCGGTAAGCGGGCAATGAAGGCTAACAAAATCCGCCTGTGCAAAACATTCGTTTACGCTTGCAAAGCTTACGCCTGGCATATCATATTTAGCCGGGTTGCGAACCGTGGCTACGATCTTCATACCAAAAGCCATTCCTATTTTGGCTACCGCAGAACCTATTTGTCCTAAACCAATGAGCCCGAGTGTTTTTCCCTGCAATTCAAAAAGACCTTCGTGTCCGAAACAAAAATCCTTACTCCTTGTCCACGCGCCGTTATGCACTTCGTTCGACCGGCGGTTAATGTTGTACGTGAGTTCCAGTATGAGCGCCCATGTTAGCTGGGCAACCGATGATGTGCTATAGCCCGGCACATTGCATACGGGGATATTTCGTTTAGCCGCGGTCTCAATATCTACATTATCATAACCTGTTGCCAGCTCCCCTATATATCGCAGTTGGGGTAATGCATGAATTACATCGCCGGGAATTTTTGATTTATTGGTGAGCACAATTTCCGCTCCTGCCGAACGCTCCTGCACCTCCTCCGGGGCCGATCTGTCGTAAACCGTTAAATTGCCGAATGTTTCTAAGGAAGACCAGTTCAAATCGCCGGGATTAATGGAATAACCATCAAGTATAACAATATGCATACGTATAATTTATTGTATCTTAGTTAGCCCGAAATTAAGCAGGAATGCCCTAACCTCCCCGTTACAATGAAAAAAAATAAAAACCGCTCCGCGAAATTTATCGTCATTACAGTGCTTGTTATACTGGTATTGCCCGTTCTAACCGGTAAAACTTATTTATACAAAGCCATCGTTTATAATTTTGCAGGCATTGATGATTATACCATTTTTAACAACCGTTCAGTGCCGGCAGCACAACCTGTTCCCTGGCGCTTTTCGGCAGATTATGGTAAAGTAAATATACCCGATACACTGGAGCAATATCTTACAAAGCTGCAATCTGTTGGCCTGGTGGTAGTACAAAACAGGGAAATCGTGGTTGAGAAATACTGGGATGGCTACAACGATAGTTCGCTGTCTAATTCCTTTTCTGTTGCTAAAAGCATTACCGGCATGCTCATAGGTGCGGCTATACATGAAGGTAAGATGGGTTCGGTAAACGACCCCGTGGGCAAATACCTTCCGGAATTTAATGAAGGCGAAAAAGCAAAAGTAAAAATTGCGGATCTGCTAACGATGAGCAGCGGCAGCGACTGGAATGAAAGTTATGCCAACCCTTTCTCGGAAACTACTGAGCTATACTATGGTACTGATGTATATACAACCGCAACCCGTGTAAATATTATTAAAGCCCCCGGCACATACCATGCATATAAAAGCGGTGATACGCAATTGCTTGGACTGGTTGTTGAAAAAGCAACGGGAAAATCACTGAGCGCGTATGCCGCAGAAAAATTATGGCAACCCCTCGGCGCAGAACAAGATGCGTTGTGGAGCATTGATAAACCCAATGGTGAAGAAAAAGCCTATTGCTGCTTTAACAGCAATGCCCGTGATTTTGCACGGCTGGGCCAGTTTATGCTCGACAGCGGAAAAATAAATGGCATGCCTGTTATTGACAGCGCTTTTTTCCGTAAATCCGTTACGCCCTGTAATATTATGGATGAGCATAACACCCCCTGCAATTATTATGGCTATCAATGGTGGATCATACCCGGCCGGCAGAACATATTTTATGCCCGTGGGATATTAGGGCAGTATATCATCTGCATACCAGCCCGCAATATGGTTATTGTTCGCCTGGGTAAAAAAAGAGACGAAAAAATAAATAATGTTCCCATAGAAGTAAATACATTAATAGCATGGGCCGAACAATTGGATGAAAGCAGGCGGTAAGTTGTTTTCTTATTCATCCTCTCCGGCTTAAGGTTGCCCCTCACTTTTCTTTTTTCACTTTACCTTTGTGTTTCATCTACCTATTGTTTTTAAATGAGTAAAATTGTTTTTATTACAGGCGCTACTTCCGGGTTTGGAAAAGCCTGCGCGCTGCAGTTTGCGGAAGCGGGCCATGATATTATTATCAACGGACGAAGAGAAGACCGGTTGCAGCAGTTGAAAAAGGATATTGAAGAACGCTTTTCCGTGCGGGTGCTCCCGCTTCCGTTTGACGTGAGCAGGCGGCAGGAGGTTTTTGAAGCTGTAGATACTATTCCGGGCAAGTGGAGGAATATTAATATTCTTATTAATAATGCAGGGCTCGCGCTTGGCCGTGATTTTTTTGATGAGGCAGACATAGATGAATGGGACACGATGCTGGATACCAATGTGAAAGGGTTATTGTACGTTTCAAAAGCTGTTTTGCCGTTTATGATAGCACAAAACAAAGGACATGTCATTAACCTCGGCTCAGTGGCAGCAAAGGAAGTATATGAAAGGGGCAATGTATACTGTGCCAGCAAATTTGCCGTAGAGGCAATAAGTAAAAGCATGCGTATAGATTTACTGAGGCATAACATTAAAGTAACCGCTATTCATCCGGGGGCCGCTGAAACGGAGTTTTCACTGGTACGGTTTAATGGTGATGCAGCTAAGGCCAACGCGGTATATAATGGCTTTAAACCATTGACCGCTAAAGATGTAGCGGATGTTATTTACTATTGTACTACTGTGCCGGAGCATGTTTGTATCAACGACCTGGTAATATGCCCTGTTCAGCAGGCAGACGCTATTTATTTCCACAAAAAATAATTTAGGCAGCATATTTGCGTTCATTAAAAGCCGGGAAAATTGAACAGTTTCCGTTCTTCAATTCCTTTGATTATCATAGGTTCGTGCAGCCGGAAATCAATCTGAAACCCTGTAAACTTTAAAAAATGAAAAAGCCACTCCTTTCCGCAATATGCGCTCTGCCCTTATTATTCAGCTTTTCATCCTTTGCCCAGTCAGACAATATTATCCGGGTTAGCCCCTGCGATAACCAATCTATTCAAAAGCAGGCCGACAGCGTTAAACATTTACTTGCCGATGGAGGTTTCTCCGTGTTGCGTGAAGCTTCTATTACGATGGAGAGTGAATACGAGATCCCGATTATAGTACCCATGAATGAAGGAACAAAGTACCAGTTTGTATTTATAGGAGATGTAAAGTCAAACCTGTACGAAGTAAGGATGTACGATTACAATGAAAAGCAGGTGGTATACCAGAAAAAAAAATGGGGTGAAGCAGATGGCAACATTATCAGTTATTCCTATGTGCCTAAAATGTCTGAATACCATATGATAAAACCGCTTCAGGTAAACACCAAACAAAAGAAAGACCTGTGCGGCTATGTTATGCTGTTCGGAGAAACGGAAACACAAGGCAAAAAAGCAAAATAACAATACTATATTCTCCTGTTGACAGCAGTATAAAAGACGCCGCAGAGAGGCGTTTGAAAAACGATTAGTTACGCATATGCGGTAATAAAAAATGCCACAGATCCGAAGATAACATCGGCGAATCTGCGGCAAAAAACGACTTTCCTGAATTGCTTCCTATCCTTTCTTATCCTTTTTCATTTTCGATTTCGGTAAAGCCTGTTGTGGCAATACATTCTTTTCACCCGAGATGGAATCGGCCAATTTTACTGCTTCATACACGTTTACAATTCCACCGGCACGGCTAAGCTCTGCCATGCTTACCGCTTCATCTGTTCCGGGCTTTTGTGCCTTTATTCCCGGTGAAGCAGCAGATTTTTCAATTACCTCCTTAATTTGCTGTACCGTAAGGTTGGGATAATACGACATCAATAAAGCTGCCACCCCTGCCACCACAGGGCTCGCCATACTGGTTCCCTGTAAGTTGCCATACTGGTTGCCTCCGGGCAAAGTGGAATATATTTTTACACCTGGTGCAAAAACATCCACTTCTTTTTTACCATAGTTCGAGAAAGAGCCGATAATGCCACCCGCTGCCGGATCGCCGCTTGCGCCTACGGTAATCCAGTTACCCGCTCTTCCAATGCTGTCATTTTTGAAGATGGGATTGGGAAAATTATCATGGATATCAATATCTTTTGCGTCATTACCGGCCGCGTGCACCAGCAATACCCCTTTGGATGCTGCATACTTCACCGCATCATCAACCCAATGTTTCTGGGGTGATACGCTTTTCCCAAAGCTCATATTAATAACTTTGGCGCCATTGTCCACAGCATACCGGATTGCATTCGCTATGTCTTTATCGTGCTCATCACCATCCGGCACCGCTCTCACTGTCATAATACGTACATTGTCGGCAATGCCGTTCATTCCAATATTATTATTACGTGCGGCAGCAATGATACCGGATACATGCGTGCCATGCATAGGCGTACCTGCCATCACGTCATTATTACCATAATAACGGTCATTAATATCGTCATAATTATCCTTAACTATTTCTCCGCGATAATCTTTCGGTTCTTTTACAACCGCATCTGCCTTTGATTTTTCTCCGTTATAAAATTCTCCCGTCATTTCAAGCAGTCGCTTATTCGTCATTTCACTTGCCTGGAAGCCGAGGAATAATGCCATTATCGTACTTTTCGCTTTACTTTCATCTGCAGAAGCCGGTTTAAACTTTTGCAAATCATCGCCACTATACTCGGTCATTTTTAAACTGCTTTGCAAAATACTATCGGCCCAGGGCATTTTTTCTACAATATTCTTTAAGAACATTACATTCAGTGAAGCTTCTTTAGCATCCCCTTCTATAAGGTCTCTTACTTTTTTATACATCCCTATCTCGTCGAGTTCCTCCGGAGTTGCCGTTGCCTCATCCGGCATGGTATCGCCAAATTTCTTTTTTAATTTGTAATACACCCTTGCAGCCTCGTATGAGTCTTTATTTACATTCCTCCCGTCTTTACCTCCCAGAAAGTTCCAGCCATATACATCGTCAATATATCCGTTATTGTCGTCGTCAATACCGTTACCCGGAATTTCACCGGGGTTATGCCATAAAACAGGTTTAAGATCTTCATGTGTGGTATCTATACCAGAATCAATTACAGCTACTATAACAGGAACGCTTTTTTTACCTTTTAAAAGCTCATTGTAGGCTTTTTCAACATCTATTCCGTAATAACCATCTTTTTGCGGGTCAAGCATATGCCATCCCCTGGGAATATCTTTTACTGCGGTTTGGGTAAACCCGGAAAGATACAGCACTGCTCCAATAATTGCGAGTAAGAAAGTTTTCTTCATGTATTATTATTTGATTGGCAAATTTGGCTAAAAATTATTAATTACCGCCACCGGTTAACACAATTTAAAAGAATAGAGATGCAAAAAAAAATGTCAGGGTTGTTTTTCCCTGACATTTTACATGAATCTTAACGATTTAATATCTTATTTGAACTGCCACTCCCCTAACTACAGCATTACTTCCTGTATCTTTTAGTGAAAGGTTTATTTGCGAATCATTAACACCCAGATCTTTTAAATACCGCATAATTGTATTTGTCTGCGCTGCGGCATTAATATCAGCCGATTTGTAGATATCAATTTTTGCACCGGCATTATTAAGAAGCTTATCGGCCAGTTGCAGCACCATGTTAAAATCACTGTTCGACAGCACATCATTATTCTCTTCAAATTTTACCACCGTTGAAAAATCCACCGCATCTGCCTGGTCATTGTTCAAAGCACTTGTATTATTAGTAGTGTTAATATCATTCTCCAGCGGGCAACCGCTTCCGGCAATGGTGCCTGCTTCAAAGGGGCAATAATCTTCTTCATCATTTATGCCGTCTGCGTCGCTGTCCGGAACAGGGCAGCCTTCAAATCTTGCCACACCGGCAATGGCAGGGCACTTATCTTCAAAATTAAACATACCATCAGCGTCTGTATCGGCAAACTGCATATTATCTGCATCAAACTCATCCTTCACTTCAATATTCCCTGCATCGCTTAATGAAGCAAATGAAGCCGTTACGGTTGCCACAGATAAAGTGAGGGTGCTTTCTTCAGCAGCCTGTTCCAGGCTTTCAGGAAGCATAGCCGCTTCTTCCATAAAAGCGTTGGGCATACTGATATGAATAAGCATATTACTATTATCCTCCGGCTGCGTTGCTGTAATGGCGGTTGCAGGATTGATCTTTGCTAAATCGTGATACGAAATATTTTTTGCGGGCGTTGCGTCTAAACCATACAGGTTTAACGGTTCGGTATTGTTTTCCGGGAGCGTATTACTATAACGATCAGTCAAAAACGAAGGATCAACAGGTTTATCCTCCCGGAAGCTATTGTGCTCCGCTATTAAGGAGTTACCCAGGTTAATAATATCACTATCTACCAGGGATTGGGCACTGTAGTCGTAGAGTATCAGCGCAGACAGCAGTACAGCATCTATCTTTCTCATAAAATAACATTTTTAGTTTATAAAGGGCGGATAGGATTTCAGGTATATAACGAAAAAACACTTAGCTGAATTGTAAAACTACTTAGTTGTTCATCGGGGATATTGTGCGGCTCATCGAAAGTGGCTGTAACACGAATCGTTTTCAGATGGCAGGCTAATGCATTTATTATTGTAACACGAAGCCTGGTGGAAGATCACAGGAGGGATGGAATAATACAAAACTATAACAAGTATCTGGTAAATGCAATCATCGGAAACAGATATTGACCCATGTTAATCCGGCATACACCATAACTCTTAAACGAGCAGGCATCTTCTCCTGTTTGAAAAGATGCCTGCCCATCATTTATCCGTTACCGTTAGTATTTGACTTTAAATTCAACGCGCCTGTTCTTAGACCTGCCTTCTTCGGTGCTGTTGCTGGCTATAGGATGTTCCGACCCAAAACCTGATGCGGTTAAACGTTCAGCAGCGATACCTTTTTTAACTAAGTACGTTTTAATGGCAAGCGCCCTGCGTCCGGAAAGCACCTGGTTCAGCCGAACAGATCCGGTATTGTCTGTATGTCCTTCAATATCTAATTTCAATTCGGTATCGGTTAGCAGAATTCCCGCCAGCTTATCTAAGGCGCTGTATGAAGAGGCTTTGATATTGTCACTGTTTACATCAAACAAAATACTACGGGCAGCTTTATTGATATCATCGAGCATATCTTTTCCAATACCCGGGCAGCCGTTGTTCTCTTTTGTTCCTGCTTTCAGCGGGCACCTGTCATTGTCATCATCAATACCATCCCCATCTGTATCAGGCGCCGGGCAACCATTATATTTGGCCGTACCGGCAATACCCGGACAGTTATCCTTGTCATCTGTTACCCCGTCTCCATCACTGTCGGGTGCAGGGCAGCCATTGTATCTGGCAATACCGGCCACATCAGGGCATTTATCCTCATTATCTGCTATGCCATCTTTATCCCTGTCCGGAGCCGGGCAGCCTACCAAACTGCTGATACCAGTCACATCAGGACATTTATCTTCATTGTCTGGTATACCATCACCATCTGTATCAGGACAGCCATTTGTTGCTGCTGTGCCCATTTCCGTTGGGCATTTGTCCATTTTATCCGGCACGCCGTCTCCATCGCTATCTTTCTGATTGGCTTTGATCTTGGTTGTTTTGGAGGCGGTAAGCCATATTACAACCGTGCCGCCCCATAGCTGGTGCTTAAATGAACCCTCATAGCCCGCGGTATAAAAATCAGACATGCTTCTGCTATAATTGGCTGAAAGCATAAGCCGGTCGTTAAAATCAAGCCCTGCCAGCGCATTGATTCCCCAATGCAGCTTTTGGTATGTATTAACCGCATCGCCGGTAGCCATTTTATCATTAAAGGTTTCACGTTCACCGGAAGCATTCACGATTTCATACGCGGTTTTGCTGTTTAGCTGTAATGAAACATAGGGACCGCCACCCAGTATGAACCTCACTTTTGTTGTAAGTGGTATCCGGTATACAAGGTTTACCGGCAGTTCGAGGTAGTTGATCTTCCAGGAAGCATTGATAGCAGAAGTGTCATTAATAAATGATTTTGTGGAATCGTAGGATTTTGAAAACTTCCTTCCTTTATTCGTATAGAGTAAGGCAGGCTGAACAGCCCAGTTTGTATTTTTACTTAAATTGATCTCTGAAAATATCCCAGCATGAAAACCTCCAAGCGGAGTAAAATTTCCCTTGTACTGCTGATCCCAGCCCTGAAGGTTATTTTTTTCAATAACCGTTGTATGATGCGGGCCTCCACCTATACCCCACTTCATTTGGGCGTATATTACATTAAAAAACACAAGGTTGAAGACTAACAGTAAATATGCTTTTTTCATACTAACAGGTTATTTCCAAAGGATGAATTGAATGTATGAAGATTATAACGTGTAATATGCTATAATATTATTGGGATTCAGTTGGTTCCATTTTTGGTAAAATAACGCGGCTGATTAACAGGGCACCTTATGGATTTGTTGTTAAAACGATGGTAATAGCCACGAATGCACGAATGTGCCTTTGACAAAAAATATTCGTGCATTCGTGGCAGTTAACAGACAAGCCCTGTCTATTTATGTATTTGGAATATGCGCTGCGTTACAGGTTGCCGATATCAATACAAAAGAAAGCGGTTTTTTCAAAAAAAAGATATGCACGTTTCACGGGAAACATGTGGATAAGTGGCTCATTTAGAATATCTTTAACAAAAAGATTTAAATATTAAATACGATTCCCTGCGCCAGGGGAAGTTGGGTTGACCAGTTGATGGTATTGGTTTGCCTGCGCATATAACTTTTCCATGCATCGCTGCCGCTTTCCCTGCCTCCGCCTGTTTCCTTCTCACCCCCGAAAGCGCCGCCAATTTCAGCGCCGCTTGTTCCTATATTTACATTGGCAATGCCGCAATCGCTGCCTGCGCCGGATAAAAACAATTCGGCCTCCCTTAAATTAAGCGTCATCACAGCGGATGACAATCCCTGGGGAACACTGTTTTGTATAGCGATGGCTTCTTCCATCGTTTTATATTTCATAATATAAAGGATGGGGGCAAAGGTTTCGTGGTGAACAATAGCGTAATGCGGCAAAACTTCGGCTATGCAGGGTTGTACATAGCAGCCGCTTTTATATGCACTGCCTTCCAGTACTGCGCCTTCTACTATAAAATTACCTCCCTGCTGTTTACAGGTTGCTATAGCTTCCAGGTAGTTATTTACTGCATCCGTATCAATGAGCGGACCAACATGGTTTTCCCCGTTCAACGGGTCACCTATTTTTAGCTGGCGGTAGGCGCTTACCAGCTTGTTCTTAAAGGTTTCATAAACAGCTTCATGAATAATAAGCCGCCGGGTGCTGGTACAACGCTGCCCCGCGGTGCCAACAGCTCCAAACACACTCCCTAATACGGCAATATCCATGTCTGCATCTTTCGATATAATAACAGCATTATTGCCACCCAGCTCCAGGATGCTTTTCCCCAGCCGGGATGCTACTGCAGTTGCCACTGATTTGCCCATACGGGTAGAGCCCGTTGCGGAAATAAGCGGGATCCTGGTATCGGCCGCCATTTTTTCTCCTATATATTTATCTCCAATTAATAAGCAGCTAACTCCTTCAGGAACATTGTTTTGGGCAAATACATCTGCAATTAAATTCTGACAGGCGATTGCACATAAAGGCGTTTTTTCAGAAGGCTTCCAAATGCAGGTATTGCCACATACCCAAGACAACATAGCGTTCCAGCTCCATACGGCAACCGGGAAGTTGAATGCCGATATGATACCCGTAATACCTATGGGATGCCATTGTTCATACATCCGGTGACCGGGCCGTTCGCTCTGTATGGTTAAACCATATAACTGGCGGGAAAGCCCCACGGCAAAATCGCAGATGTCTATCATTTCCTGCACTTCGCCCATCCCTTCCTGCAAACTTTTGCCCATTTCATAAGAAACCAGCTTACCAAGCGGCGCTTTATACTCCCGGAGCTTATTGCCTATTTGTCTTACTACCTCTCCCCTTTTGGGAGCAGGCCAGCTTCTCCATTCCAAAAAGGCCTCCCCGGCTTTTCTTACTACGGTTTCGAAACCGTCATCATCCGCCATATACACGCTGGCAATCAATGCTCCGTCAACCGGGGAGTACGAAGGCTGTATTGCGCCTGAAGAACCGATATAATATTGCCCCGTACACACGCCCTGGTTTACCGACCTGATCCTTAGCTTTTCAATAAAATTACTCATGGCATTTTATTTTACTGCAATATACAGCCTGAATACACAGTTTGCTTTGATATATGCTATTAAATCGGGTATAGCTATGGATTTAACACTGTATAGCTATGCGGTTTCAAAATAATTAACCTTCTTTGCATACCGTTATGTTTTTTATCAAGTATCCCCAATGAGAAGCCTGTAAAATGCAGTTTTTTTTATTTACTGCACTTCCCCACTCCCGTATCATCTGAAAAGCCATACGATTTTAATCGGGTTCCAACTTGTGTGAAACCGTGTATTGTTAACTTGATTAAATCAAACAAAATGGCAAAATTACTTTATACCCGGTTTTACTGTTTATGTATTATAATGACAGTAACAACATTATCTGCTAACGCCGGCAATGGAACAGTGCAGCCCAAACAATTCAATCTCAACGCTTTTATAAGAGCGTCAGTTCAGGTCTTTAATGGAAATGCCGTAAAGGCAGAAACGTTCCCGGAGCAATTAAAAAGCAAAACGGCAAACACCGTTTGTGTTTGTGAAATTATGCAACTGCGCAATAATAATGTACAAATTTCCAATGTAGCAGTTTTTGCGGAAAAAACGAATAAAGGCAATATGGGAGACGGGTATAAAATGGCTGAACGGATGATAAGCAGGGAAAGAAAGCAAATGAAGCAGGTTTATTTTGATGCGGTGAAAACAAATGCCAGGATGGCGGTAGCCACCAATTGCCTGACCCTGTATATGAAGCTTAAAGAAACCACGCCCGAATTGAAGCTGTATGACATTTTGGACGCAAACTCAAAATAATATTAATTATACATGTTTGTCATAATCAATAATATACAAAGTTTATATAAATATTTACTTATGATGTATGAGGATCAATATTGTTCATTTTCACTCGGGAAATCACCTGTTCTCACATCATTAATATATTGCTGAACGGCATGCGTTATTGTTTCATTAAGATTAAGATACTGCCGTAAAAAACGAGGCTTAAACTCAGTTGTAATACCCAACATATCATGCATTACCAATACTTGCCCATCGCAATAATTACCTGCCCCGATACCAATGGTAGGAATATGAAGGCTTTCGCTTACCTGCCTGGCCAGCAAAGCCGGAATTTTTTCCAGTACTATGGAAAAGCACCCGGTTTCTTCCAGAAGCCTGGCGTCTCTCTGGAGCTTTTCGGCTTCCGCTTCCTCTTTAGCCCTTACGGTATAAGTGCCGAACTTGTAAATAGACTGAGGCGTTAATCCCAAATGACCCATAACCGGAACGCCGGCAGATATGATCCTTTTAACGGATTCTATCACTTCTTCCCCGCCTTCGAGCTTAATGGCGTGGGCGCCGGTTTCCTTCATAATACGGATGGTGGAGTTCAGGGCTTCCTTTGAATTGCCCTGGTAAGCGCCAAAAGGAAGGTCTACTACAACCAGGCAACGTTTGGCGCCTCTTACAACAGAAGAAGCATGATAGATCATCTGGTCCAGGGTTACCGGCAGCGTTGTTTCGTGCCCTGCCATTACATTGCTGGCGGAATCGCCCACCAGCAAAATATCTATGCCTGCCGCATCAAATGTTTTGGCAAATGAATAGTCGTAAGCCGTAAGCATGGCTATTTTTTCGCCATTACTTTTCATTTTCTGCAAAGTGTGGGTAGTAATTCTTTTAATTTCCTTGTTGATACTCATAAATGTATAGCCTGTTAAAACGTTATCACCTCCTTATATAAATGTTGAATCAATCCGTCTGCCAATCCAATCCGGGGCACATAGATCTCTTTTGCCTCTGTCCATCGCATAATATTTATATATATCAATAAAGCAGGAACAATTACGTCTGCCCGGTCTTCTCTTAATTTATACACACGCATACGGTCTTCCAGCGTAAAACCACTCAATTCCTTATAATAATCCTTCAGTAATTCAAAGGGTAAGGGCCTGCCCTCCTTTTTTTTGGATAAGGAAAATACCTTATTGATATTTCCACCTGAGCCAATAGCAATAACAGAGCGGTAGTTCCTGATTTTGGCCTTTACAAAATCTTTCATATTGTTCCAATGGGAATCCGTGACCATATTTTTTAATAAGCGAATAGTGCCAATGTTAAATGATTCCTTGAATACCAGCTTTTCATTGCTGAAAAAAGTAAGCTCTGTGCTTCCCCCGCCTACATCAATATAAAGATAAGCATCATCTTTCGACATTTTTTCGGCGATGTGGTTCTCATAAATATAGCTGGCTTCAGCCTCTCCGCTGATCACTTCAATAGTAATGTCTGTTTCCGCCTTTATTTTCCTGATGATATCCGGTGCATTGCGGGCATCGCGCATGGCCGATGTGGCGCAGGCCTTAACGTAAGTAATACCGTAAGCATTCATAAGATGCTTATAGGCTTTCATGGTTTGTATAACCATGTCCGTTTTTTCTTCGGATATTTCATTGTTTTCAAAAACATCAAAACCCAGCCTTAGCGGAACTCTTACAAGGTTAAGCTTATTAAAAACCGGTTCGCCCCCAGCGCTTATTTTTACTTCGCTGATCAGCAACCGGGCAGCATTACTTCCGATATCAATAGCCGCTAATCTCAATATGATATAATGGTATTAATTGATTTAAACCTCAATATTATTAAATAATTACCGGTGCGTAACATAAAAAATCCACACTTGTCAACAACCAGGGTTTGTGAATGCGTTTCTGCAACACATGAAACGTCTTCGCTGCCACCGGGCAACTTCAATTTTATACGGGCTACAGGGAGCGGGACGCCTCAGGATTGCTGATAGGCCTTTTGAAAAAGATAATGATAGGTTTCTTTCTGGGATCTTATTTTTTTTCCTTTGGTTCTCACAT
Organism: Agriterribacter sp.; assembly: GCF_035445465.1. Taxonomy (NCBI): domain Bacteria; kingdom Pseudomonadati; phylum Bacteroidota; class Chitinophagia; order Chitinophagales; family Chitinophagaceae; genus Agriterribacter; species Agriterribacter sp. Next base: position 94,208 of record NZ_DAOMQT010000008.1, on the reverse strand, counting down.
AAGCGTTGCTTAATTCATTATCTAACCAGCGGGCTTTTACGTTATCCTGCAACTGTATGAGCAATATATCTTTCAGTTCACTGCAAATAGCAGGATCTGTAATATACACGGCAGCTTCCACCCTGTGATCCAGGTTTCTTACCATCAGGTCGGCTGACGAGATCATCACTTTTTGCTTCCCGCCGTTATGGAAAATCATTACCCTTGCATGTTCCAGGTACTCATCCACAATGCTTATGGCCTGCACGGGAGTTTTGAATTTTTTATTTTCGGTAAGCATGCAGCAAATGCCTCTTACGATCATGCGCACTTCCACGCCGGCAAATGCCGCTTCATATAATTTATTGATCAGCGCTTCATCCGAAAGAGAATTCATTTTTAACAATATGCCGGCGGGTATGCCACTCTTTGCGTTTTTAATTTCATGATTAATAAGTGTGACGAGTTGTTTTCGCATGGTTAACGGACTTACCAGTAATGTTTTACAGGCCTTAAGAAAATGCGCTCCCGTTTTAGGCTGCAGCAGGTAGCTGAAAATACGGTTGATATCAGCCATAATATTACGGTTGGCAGTGAGCAGGCAATGATCGCCGTAGAGGGTAGCCGTTTTTTCATTGAAGTTGCCGGTACTAACGAAACCATATTGGATGATCTTATTTTCCTGTTTTCTTTTGATCACGCATATTTTGGCATGCACTTTCATATTGGGTACGCCCAACAGCACCAGCACACCTTCATCTTCCAGGCGTTCCTTCCATTCTAAATTGGCTTCCTCGTCAAAGCGGGCACGCAGCTCAAGCATTACGGTTACTTTTTTACCGTTCCTCCGGGCATTGATCAGCGCGTTTATAATTTTAGAGGCGGGGGCCAGCCGGTATGCGGTAATTTTTATTTCAAGCACATGAGGGTCCATCGCCGCTTCTCTTAACAGGTCAATTACCGCATTAAATGAATGGTAAGGAAAGTGCAGCATTACATCCTGCTTCAGCACAACGTCTGTAACCCGGTTTACATTTCTAAACACAGGGTGGATGATTGCTTTTTTATGCAGGCTTTTTTGCTCAAAAACAGATTCGGGGAAATCTATGAAATGCCTGAAATTATGTATTCTTCCGCCGGGGATGATCGCATCCTTGGCTTTAAGGTTTAACCTGCGTATAAGATACTCAAGCAATCCCGCGTCAATATCCTTATCGTATAAAAAACGAACAGGCTTGCCTTTTTTTCGTGTTTTTAAGCCCTTTCTTATTTTTTGGGTATAGGAAATGCTCATATCGGTATCCAGGTCAAATTCTGCATCGCGGGTTAGTTTTGTAACATGAGCCGAATACTGATCATAGCCCAGGAACGAAAAAATGTGGGGAATACAAAACCGGATCACATCCTCAAGCAGTATAAGGTAATGGGTTCCCGGTTTAGACGGGAGGAGCACAAACCGGGGGATCACCTTTGTTGGCACTTCAATTAAAGCATACTTTTTTTTGTATGCGGAATCTTTCTTTGATAATACTACGGCGAGAAAGATGCCTTTTTCACGCAGCGAAGGAAAGCTTTTGATATTTTGAATCATCAGCGGAATGATGGAAGACGCCACTTCTTCATCGTAAAAAGTACGAACGAATTTTTGTTGTTCCCTGTTCAGTTGCTTTTCAGTAACCAGGAAAATATGCTGCTTTTTCAGTTCATTGAAAATGGTTTTCCATACCCTGTCAAATTCGCTTCTTTGTTCCAGTACAATAAGATGTATCTGGTTTAATATCTTCCTGGGATCCTGTTCAAGATGCATGCCGGCCTTTTTCCCCAGCTCCTGCATTCTTTTTAATGCCGCTACCCTTATCCTGAAAAACTCATCCAGGTTATTTGAAAATATACCCAAAAACTTTATGCGCTCTTTGATGGGAACGGTGGGATCGGCGGCTTCCTGTAATACCCTTGCATTAAATGCCAGCCAGCTAATATCACGCACAATTGTTTTGCCTTTCGCTTTTATCATATACCCTAACTTATTTGGTAAAAATAAGTAAACGGAATATGAGGCAAATATTAAGTTTTGGTAAAAGTTTCTTTACAGTTCCTGGATCTTTTGTATAAGTGCAGTGGTGGAATATCCTTTTACAAGGGGCACTATTTTTACTTCTCCCCCGTTTTTTATTACATCTTCCGCTCCCACTACCTGGTCAATAGCATAATCGCCTCCTTTAACAAGCGTGTCGGGGGCTATTATCCGGATAAGTTCGAGCGGAGTAGGCTCATCAAACAATACCACAGCATCTACAATGGTTAATGCAGCAAGCATTTTTGCCCTGAACAGTTCCTTATTTACCGGCCTGTTTTCTCCTTTTAGCTTTTTTACGGAATTGTCGGTATTAACGCCCACAACCAGTATGTCACCCAAAGCTGCGGATTGAGACAATATTTCAAGATGCCCTTCGTGCAAAATGTCGAAACAGCCATTGGTAAAAACAATGCTTTTGTCTAAAAGCCGCCAGCGCCTTACCTGGTGCCGCATGCCATCAAATGTTAGCATCTTATTACTGATCAGCCCTGGGTATTTCATATTTGCTCCGGTTTATTATGGGTAATAAAAGTAAACAAAGTATCCCTACAAAAATAATGATTCCCGTTTGGGCGATCCACAATATCCAGCCAAACCCAAGTGCCGGTCCTTCGGCTACCGCATATAGCGGCAAGAGTTTCTGGATAGTGTACTGGTAAGCGCCTATGCCACCCTGTGTAGCAAGCATGGCAATGCTCCCGAAGCTTAATATAGCCAAACACGCTTTAAATCCCAGGTGACTTACCGCCTCCATTGTATACAATCCTATGCGGATGCTCAGCAGGTACATCGTCCATATAAAAAAGGTATGGAATAAAAAAAGCCATTTGTTTTCCATATGCTTAATGCTGGTAATACCTGCCCATATGCCTTTCAGTAACTTTTTTATGGTTTGGATGAATCTTGAGGTAGCAAAGATCTTTGCCAGCCAGAACAAAATAGCAATAACGGCAGCTATAATGCCTATAATAATGGCCATTTTATATATTTTAAACCGGCCATGCGCATCGTACAATATATTATGGAACTGAACAGACGCGTATTGGTGAATAATATCAAACTGGATAAACAGCGTAATGGCAATAATAATGAGCAGGCACAGAAAATCACATACCCTTTCCGTTACCATGGTGCCAATGAGCTTATCGGCGGGAATTTTTTCGTATTTGGCCAAAATGGTACACTTCATTACTTCCCCCAGACGGGGAACCAGGAGATTAAAAAAATAACCCAGTATGGTAGCAAAAAAGGTGTTGGTAACAGACGGGCGGTAGCCGAGCGGCCGGATCAGTATCCTCCACCGTAACGCCCTGCTGTAATGGCTGATCATTAATAATATCATTGCCGGTATCACTAACCAGTAATTGGCATTATGCAATGCGCCGGTTAAATGCTGCCTGTTTTCAGGCGAAAGATTATGCGCGCTTAACCACAGCAGAAAAATGCCCAGGCCTAAAAAGAAAGCATACTGAAGGGCATTTGCTGTTTTTTTTCTCATATTATGAGTAAATGACGGATAAAAAATAGATATTTCCCCTCTACCATTAATGCAGCAGGTTTCCTTCTTTGGGGAACACTATAGCTGGTTTAAACTGTTTGGCTTTTTCAAAATCCATGGTAGCGTAAGCTATAATAATAACGGTATCACCTACGGCGCCCTGCCTGGCCGCGGGTCCGTTGAGGCAGCAAACGCCTGAACCGCGTTTGCCTTTAATTAAATAGGTTTCAATGCGGGAGCCGTTATTTACATTAACGACCTGTACTTTTTCATTTTCAATCAGGTTCGCGGCATCCATCAGGTCTTCGTCTAATGTAAGGCTTCCTATGTAATTCAGGTTGGCCTCCGTAATAACCGCCCGGTGCACTTTTGATTTCAGTATTTCAATTTGCATAGCCTGCAAAATTAAGCGGTAACAGCATATTATCAATCAATCTCACTTCACCCATATAAGCGGCAATCAATGCCACAATTTCAATTTTCCCGTTCCAGCTATCCATAATCCGGAGGTCTCCGGCCGTGGCTATTTTTACGTAGTCTGCCCGCAATTCATGCCGGGTAAGTATATTGCCGGCCTGTACCAGCGTGTCTTCCAGCGTACCGGGTTGTATGTTTTGCCTGATATAGGATAAAGCTTCAAATATCCCGGCTGCTTTTTCTTTCTCACCGGCGCTAAGCCGCATATTGCGGCTGCTCATGGCTAATCCGTTGGGTTCACGCAGTGTGGAACAAATAACAACATCGGTTTGCCTGTGCATGAGTGACAGCAGCTTTTTGATGACCATACATTGCTGGTAATCTTTTTGCCCTATATACAATCTGTCTGGCTCAACAATTTGTATTAAGCGCCGCATTACCTGGCATACTCCCTGGAAATGGCCGGGCCGGTATTTTCCTTCAAGAACTGATTCAAGCTCACCCAGGTCATACCATTCATTATGTACTTTACCGGGAGGGTATATTTGTTCGGTAGCAGGTAAAAAAAGCACATCGCATGCCGCCTTTTCCAACAGGTAAATATCGTTTTCCAGCGTTTTCGGATACAGCTCAAAATCTTTTGGATCATTGAATTGTGCGGGGTTTACAAAAATGCTGCACACCACCAGTTCGTTTTCTTCCCTGGCTCTGTTCACAAGGGAAAGATGCCCCTGGTGCAGGGCGCCCATGGTAGGCACAAAGCCGCATTTTTTGCCCGACCGCCTTTCTTTTTGCAGGTATGCGCTAAGGTCTGCAGGTTGTTTAATAATGAACATAATGGCGTTAAAAGTAGTAATTGCAGGCCTTTCCACCTCAGTTTCGGCAAAAAAAACCTACCTTTGCGCACTCTTGCACATTTCCTTAATACTAACTTAACATAAAAACGGAAGATGTCTACAAAGAAACGAATTCTATTTATTGCCAATGAAATGTCTCCTTACCTTGAACTCACAGAATTCTCTGAGATTGTAAATCACCTGGCAATAAAGTCGAATGATAATGGATTTGAAGTTCGTTGTATAATGCCCCGTTTTGGAACGATTAATGAAAGAAGACACAGGTTACATGAGGTGGTAAGGTTATCGGGGATAAACGTGTCGGTAGACAATGAAGATTTTCCGCTGCAAATAAAGGTGGCTTCCCTGCCCAATGCCCGCTTACAGATTTATTTCCTTGAGAACGAAGATCTGTTTAAGCGGAAGTTCGTTTTTACAGATGAAAATGAAAACTGGTATGATGATAACTGGCTGCGTACCATTTTTTATTGTAAAGGCGCCCTTGAAACGGTGAAAAAATTCGGATGGCCTCCGGATATCATTCATTGCAGCGGCTGGATGACAGGGTTGATCCCGCTATACCTGAAAACCGCCTATAAAAAAGAACCCGTATTCAGCAACAGCAAGGTTGTATTTACTATCGGACCAAATACCTTCAAAGAAAAAATAGGTCCCGATTTCGTAAAAAAGATCTCCATACATGCTTCCATAAAAGATAAAGACCTGGAGCCGTTCAAAGAAAATAACAATACGGCTATGTTCAGGGGAGGCGCTGCTTATGCAGATGCCATTACTTTTGGAGCGGCAAAGGTAGAAAAGAAACTCTCCGATGAATTTTCAAAAGTAAAAGGCAAGAAGATCCTTCCTTTTAAAGCAGATTCAGATTTAACAGACTATTTACAATTGTATAACGACCTTGCGTAAAAGCAATATGCGCGGGTATAAGCCTGTGCCTTGGTTTTGATTGTTAATGCTCGGATACCTTATCGAAAACCCCTCTACTAAAAATACATCAGGTGAAGTTGAAATTTCTGCTGTTCTCCATCGGACTTGGAACATTGGCTATAGTACTGAATACGCATTGCACTAAAATTACCCCAACAGATATTGGTACCGATCTTTTACCTGTGGTAGATAATGTACATACTTTTGAAACCGCTTTGCGGGTATATGCGGATAACTTTTTGATGGACGATTCTTCCATTATCAATTATGCAGACGACCATGCATTGGGCATTATTGAAGATGACCCTGAATTTGGAAAAACCGAATCGGAAATCTATATGGGTATTGCTCCTCCTGTAGACACCCGGTACCCCTTTGTAAATGCAGACAGCATTGTAGGTATGGACTCTGTTATACTGAGCCTTGCTTATACAGGTGTTTACGGCGACAGCAACTCCACGCAGCAATTTAATGTATTTGAGATCAGCGATCCTGCGTTTAAAGACAGCACCGGCTACCTTGTTAGTCATCCCGGCTTTACTACTACATTTAATGAGCTGGGTAGTGCCACGGTAAGCTTAAACACAATAGACGATCCGAAAACGATTGTTATTAAAAGTGATACCCAGGTGGTAAGCAACCTGCTGCGCATTCCTCTTGATACGGCCCTGGGAAAGCGCTTTGCAGCATACGATACCAATACCGTATACGTTTCCTCCAACAGGGATTCTGCTTTTCAAAAAGTATTTAACGGGCTGGCTATAAAAACAGGTGCGGGCTCTCCCCAGAAATCGGCACTAACCTACTACAGCTTATACAACGAAAATACCAGGCTCACCTGTTATTTCCGGGTAAGAAGGAATGGTGGCATTGATACAGTGTCTGCCGATTTTTCTTTGTATATCACCGGAACTTATTATGCGTACAACGCAAATATTATTAAGCGCACGCCATTGCATGGATATGCTGCGCTTGACCCGGTTACCGCTATTCCTGATGCAGAAAATATATACCTGCAATCATCTCCCGGTTCCTATGCCATACTGAATATTCCGGGGCTGGATACCCTGCAGAACAGCATCATTCACCGTGCGGAGCTGGCGTTTGAGCCCATTGCATTACCCGGCAATGAAATATACAGCACACCCGATTTTCTTTTTGTAGACCTTATTGACAGTGCCGGCAGGTACCTTACCGTGCCGGATGATTTCAATTATTCATTCAGTAATTACGTATACGACTACCAGACTTTCGGAGGATACCTGAAGGATAATAAATACTTCTTTAATCTTACCCGTTATGTGCAAAATAAAGTTACCAAGCAAAGTAAAAATTATGCTTTAAGATTATTTGCACCCCAAACCACGCTTGATTATTATACCTATCCTAAAGAGTCTGGCTCTGTTATTACCGCCAGCCGGGTAGCCTTCCGCATTAATCCGAAAATATCCAAAGGCAGAACTATTGTGGGCGGCGGAAGCCATCCTTCCCAACCTATGCGGCTGCGTATAATTTATTCAAAAATTTAATTACCGGCTCCTTATCTTTGCGCCACTCCAAAATATATGCGCTTGTATTCTGGATATATAAAAATTTTAAACATCCTTTAAAATGCCGTATTTATTTACTTCCGAAAGTGTATCCGAAGGACATCCAGATAAAGTTGCAGACCAGATATCCGATGCCTTAATTGATCATTTCCTTGCATTTGACCCCAATAGTAAAGTGGCCTGTGAAACGCTGGTAACAACCGGGCAGGTAGTGCTGGCAGGCGAGGTAAAATCCAAAGCCTATCTTGATGTTCAGGAAATTGCCCGCAGTGTGATCCGTAAAATCGGTTACACCAAAAGTGAATATATGTTTGAAGCGCATTCCTGCGGGGTGCTGTCGGCTATACATGAGCAATCGGCCGATATTAACCAGGGTGTAGACAGAAAGAAAAAAGAAGAGCAGGGCGCCGGCGACCAGGGAATGATGTTTGGCTACGCTACCAACGAAACAGAAGACTATATGCCCCTGGCACTTGACCTGGCGCACAAACTGCTCATTGAGCTGGCCAACCTGAGAAGGGAAAACAAGCAGATCAGATACCTGCGCCCCGATGCTAAAAGCCAGGTAACATTAGAATACGATGATAACAACAAGCCTGTACGTATAGATGCCATTGTTGTTTCCACCCAGCATGATGATTTTGATACGGAAGCTAAAATGCAGGAGCAAATCAAAAAGGACATTATCGGTATCCTTATCCCGCGCATAAAAAAGAAGTACAAAAAATACGCAAAGCTTTTTAACAGCAATATTAAATACCACATTAACCCTACGGGTAAATTTGTAATAGGCGGACCGCATGGCGATACCGGCTTAACCGGCCGCAAGATCATTGTAGACACCTATGGCGGAAAGGGAGCGCATGGCGGTGGCGCATTCAGTGGCAAAGATCCTTCAAAAGTAGACCGGTCGGCAGCTTATGCTACCCGTCATATTGCCAAGAACCTGGTAGCGGCCGGCGTGGCTGAGGAAGTACTGGTACAGGTATCATACGCTATAGGCGTAGCCAAACCAACCAGCATTAATGTAAAAACCTTTGGTACCGCCAAAGTTGCTTTAACAGACGGAGAGATCGGTAAAATGGTGGAAAAGATATTTGATATGCGCCCCTATTTTATTGAAAAGCGCTTAAAGCTGCGCAACCCTATTTACAGTGAAACCGCCGCTTACGGCCACATGGGGCGCAAGCCGGAAACCGTTACCAAAACCTTTGCTTCGCCGGATGGCAGGGTAAAAAAAATAAAAGTAGAATTGTTTACCTGGGAAAAATTAGACAAAGTGAAAGAAGTGAAAAAGGCATTTGGATTATAACAGAACAATGCTGTTGTATTAATAAGGTAATTGCAAATTATCTTAACCCGCTGGTTCAAAACAACCAGCGGGTTTTGTTTTAAGGAGTAGTTGATTTAACCCAGGATTGATATATGGATTAAGGAACTGCTCCTGATCGCCTACCATGTACCTGCTTTGGTACCTGCCATCTATGCTTTTCTTCCCGACGGGGTCTTCACAGTCAGGCAACTGTGTGAAGCATGAGACCCCGGCGAATCGTTCAGCGCCAGGGTTTCATAGCTGGCCCACAGCGGCTGGTGATGAAACCCACTGCGCGAATTAAATATAGTATGCCCACCTGCTAAATACAGTAAACTGAAAAGCCTCTGGTAGTGATAGAATGAGTTATTGGGAAGATGCCTGTGCCATTTTCTTTGCAAGGTGATCCATTACAGGTATAAATTTCCCATCGGGACTTATATCAATGAATTTTACATTTTTCTCAACTACACCTGTATGTGGAGCCGGCCAGTAAAATACTTCTCCTGCATTAACGGTTTCTTCTTTGCCGCCGGGATACCGGACTTTTAAAGCCCCGTCAATAACATAACCCCAATGAGGAGAGCTGCACATGTTGCCGGGCAGCCCTTCAAAAAAGGGGGTAAAGTCGGCGGGACCGGGCACCTCCATATACCCGACAGACATCCCTCCCAGCCCTGAAAGGTTCTGAAATCCGTTCCTGGGATTTTTAGGGAACTTGCTTACCGGCATATGCCAGGAAGCGGTTGACTGCTGATCAAATGAAGACAGGTTAACCACCGTGGAGTGTACGATCTTCCATTCGCCATTGACCTTCCGCAGCGTTCTTGTTTCTTTTTTCTTGTGGTCAGCGCCACCCCAGTTATCCTGCTGATCAAAACCAACAAACGCGATATCATCGCCTATCTCGAAATTATAGTTATCTCTTGCCAGTTTCAGTTCAAAGGGCTCAATTTCACCAATGGCCTGAGCCAACGGTTTAAAACCTTTAAGGGTTTCTACGCCACCCGCGGATGTGTATATAAAAGAGGTGGCATCGGAATCAACCCAGCAGGATGCCCATTGGGCTAAATCACCTTTTGCTGCAAAATGGCTTTCATTATCTAAAAGCTTTGTAATAGCTGCTTCATCCGATTGGCGGTTGGATGTTGAATTGCATGCAAGGCATAACAGCACTGAAGAAATGAACAATTCCGTTTTCATATATTTTAATTTATGTGTTATTTATTTTTTTCAGCGATACCATGCTAAAGCTCCTGTTTTCGTTACCCGGAATGCGCGATGTAACCCTTAAAATCTGGCTATCGCTCCGCTATTAATTTTTATCTATAAACCCAAGTACTACTTTATTAAATTCAGTTGGATTTTCATATTCCAATCCATGCGAAGCATTGGGAAGGATTGCTTTTACTTCGTTTGGTAAACAGCGTTCCAGTTCGCTATTAATAGCATTAAAAAAGGAAGGAGATTTTTCTCCCTGCAACACTAAAACAGGCGTTTTTATTTTCCTAAGCTCATCACAGCTAACAGGAGGAAGCTCGCCTTTTGCATAGAGGAAATGCCCTTTCAATTGTACTGTGTTCGCCATAATACCTTCCCTGATTTCCGGACGATGTTTGGCGAAATACTGGCTGTCATCCATTACAGCATCAATAAAAATTTCAACCGCTTTTTCATCTTCATTCTTTGACAATGCTTCAATTGCAGGCGTTATTGCTTTTCCAAAATTCATACCCAGTGTATCGCCTCCCGGTACATTTGCTAGCAACGACATCACCGGCGCTTCGCCCAAAATGAGGCTTCGAACCAATTCCGGGCTCCCGATTGTAGTTAATAATGATACAAGGGCCCCGGATGAATGCCCTACGAGATGAACGGGCTTCAGCTTAAGCGCTTTAATTAATTCAGTAAGATCCCTGACATTTTGGTTAATCGAAAAATCGGCTGTACTATCCAATATTTGTTTGTTGGGATATCCATGGCGAAGGCTGTAAGCAATTACCCGATGGTTCCCGGAAAAATCATCCATTTGTGCTTCCCATGTACGGTAATCTCCCATAATACCATGCACCAATACAATAGGAGCGCCTTTGCCTGCATCAACATAATGAATGCTGTCGCCATTAATGAATACAGCTTTCACTTCAGGAACAGCATTGGCTTCATTTTGTGTTGTAGTGCCCGTATTGCTGTTATTGCAGGAGCACAAATAAAACAGAAGCAGCAAGGGACTTAGTGGGAAAAAAACCTTTTTCATATCATTCTGATTATTTATTACTTGATTAACACGGTCTTTTGACAGGGTTGCTGACAACGACCGCTGTAGCGCCAGCACCATTAATCTTTCCCGTCCCACTTTCCATTTAAAAACTCAAGTGAGACCCTTAGAAACTCAGGCTGGAATGCAGGTATTAAATGCGGTAAATGTCCCCCGTCAGGAACAATCCAAAGCTGGTTGTTGGGTATGTATTGATGCATTTCTATTGCATTCTGCAACGGAACAGGTTCATCATTATCTCCTTGTACAACCAACCATTTGGCTCTAATCGTACCCAGGATATCTGGTGTAAAGGAAGGGTCGCCATAAAATTTTCTGAATTCCCAGAATACCCTTGCCAGGTACTCCTGTTTTTCCGGGCCGTGATATTTGGCCCATTCCATAAATTCGTTCAACCCTGTTTTTGTTACCCACTCCCTGCATTGCTTACTATAATAAATTTGTGCCCCAATTGTAATAACAGTTTTAAATCTATCCGGCTGAATACAGTTAAGATAAAGTAGTGTCATACCTCCACTACTGGCTCCAATTGCATTCAAGTTATTTAGTTTTAAAGAATCCAGCAACGCAAAAATCATTTTTGCATAGTCCTCATGCCTGAAATGGAGATCGTCTTTTTTATAAATATCCGAACGCCCATGCCCTATCATGTCAACAGCAATTGTCCTGTATTGTTTTGAGTACACTTCCACATAAGGTTTCCAGCAGTCTGCAGTGTTAAAAAAGTTATGGAGCAATAAAAGGGGCTCTCCGGTACCGGTATCTTCATAATAAATGTTGGTTCCGTTATAGTTAAAGAACTTCCCGTTAGGATTAACTTTTACCTGCCCATACGTGGTAAAGCAGGCGCAGAAAACCAAAATTGAAATTGTAAATTGTCTCATGTTTTGATTTTTTGAAGTTGTGACTGCATTGGCGCTAACAAATTATGTGTTAATGATATTAATAAAACCGGTCAGGCTATTGCCGGCTTTATATTCTGATTCACCCTGAACAAATTACCAGGATCATATTTTGCTTTTATCTGGGCCAGTTTGTTGTAATTGTCTCCATAGCTCGCTTTAACGCGATCGGCGCCTTCATCCATCATCATATTTATATATGCCCCGCCCATTGAATACGGGTGTACATCAGACCAGTAATTTTTAGCCCATTCAATAACTTTTTCTTTGTCATTTACATTATCAGCCACACCTACTATTACCATTCCATAATTTGCATCCCGATAATTCCAGGCAGTTTCACCCCTGCCAACTTTTGATGCAGCGCCATTGATGTTGTACATGTGCATAGTGCAGTATCGTGTAGGCATTTGCCGGGCATATTCTATATGCTTTTTAATAGTTTCAGCGGTCAGGTCTTTTACATAATCTGCTTTCCAATACCAAATTAATCCCGGAGGGTACAAGGGGTCAAACAAAGTGTTGAGCGCAGGCACAGTCAATGTACCAACAAAATCCAGCGACGGCGTTTTTTTCGCTCTTATGGGTTTAAATACGGCTTCGGCTTTCTCCATATCACCTGCATAACACCAAACTACCCCGCACATTTTTTTAAGATGTAAATGTTCAGGGAATGGCGCAAAAGGCGGCACAGTCAATAAAGCAAAATAGCCGCTCAGTTCATCCGGCGCTTTATTAATAAATTCATGATGCCATGCAAACATTTCTTCTGCATCATCCAGTTCCCAGAGCATGGGGCCTGCATACACGGTATGTACAGGGCACATTTTAAAGGTGAAGGAAACCACAACCCCAAAATTTCCGCCACCGCCACGCAAGGCCCAGAATAAATCAGTGTTCTCTGTTGAAGATGCTTTTGCAAGTTTACCGTTGGCAAGCACCACTTCCGCTTCAAGCAGATTATCAATAGCCAGGCCAAGGCTCCGGGTAAGGTTGCCAAGCCCTCCGCCCAATGTAATGCCGCCTACACCCGTAGTGCCAAATATTCCCGAAGGCACACACATACCCACTTCATGTGTTGCGGTATCCACTTCTTTCAATAAACATCCTCCCTGTACCTTAACCGTTTTTGCATTCGCATCTACTTTAATTTCTTTCATTAAGGAAAGATCAATCACCAGCGCATCGTCTGCAATACCCAGCCCGGCTGCATTGTGACCGCCGCCTCTTACAGCAAGCAACATATTGTTATCTCCTGCAATATTTACACAGGCAATTACATCATCCGTATTTCTGCATTGCGCTATAGCGGCAGGATGCTTATCAATCATGCCATTGTAAACCTTGCGGGTTTCATTATAAACAGGGTCAGAAGGTAAAATAAGATTACCCTGTAGCCTGCTTTTCAGATCGCCGCTCCAATTACTTTTCATACAACAGTGTTTATTAGTGTGTGAACAAAACTAATATCACAGGGCAGGCATGCGTTTTTCTTAAACGCCCAAAAACTTTTCTTAAAAGTTCATGGCGGCGGTTTTTGAAAAACTTTGTTGTATCAAAATTATATGGCGCGGAAAGCTTTGTGCTAACAATAACTGTTCAAAGAATTGTAAAATATGTTCACGGGAATATATGCTGTCTTATACAGGCAAAGATTAACCGCCGGGAGATGGCTAAACCTGAGTCTTATTACTCAAACCTATAAAAGGATATATCCTGCGCCAACTTCGGCCGCTACAGATAATAAGAGTGTTGTACTTTTTTTAAAAACGCAGAGGGCGTGCAGCCGAACTTTCCCGTAAAGCATTTTGAAAAATAAGAAGGACTGCTGAACCCTGTTCCATAAGCAATTTCTGCTATATTCAGCTTTTGTTGTTTCAGCATGGCTATTGCCTTGTTCATTCGCAGGTCCCTCACAAAATCATTAGGAGAAAGCCCGGTAAGCGACACGATCTTCCTGTACAACTGCGTACGGCTTACGCTTACTTCGGAACAAAGCGTATTCAAATCAAAATGTTCATCACACAATCTTTTCTCAGCTACATTAATCAGATTTGAAATAAACTCTTCTTCTCTTATGTTTAACGATCTTATAGAAGAACTATCTTTCAATAACTGTTCATTAGTGCAGAGTTTACTCACAAGTGAAGAGGTAAGAATCCGGTTGGGTAATGCAATCAGGCAAAGCCCGTGTGCCAGTTTTATTGCCTGCTGAAAAAAATCGCCTTCGGCAGTTACAGGCTGTGCTGCACTGATGCCTGATCTGAAAATGATACCGGGCGTTTTTTCTTTTTCATTCAATAATTGCTGCTGTATTTGCAATGCACACGCTATGGCTTGGGCAGTGTCGTCAAACACCCCGATCATGCTGTCATCACGCTCCCATTTCAGCTCTCTCCCTTTATACGCATTAATGTTGTGGTACACTATCTCCCTTGCCCAGTTGGGTTGCTGAAGCTCCGGCAATTGCTTTGAGTTTGTTGCTTTTGTTATTCCTGTTACCGAAGTTAATAAGACCGTTCTGTAGCCGGTATCCGTTGTGCCATCCTGGTGATGCACATGGCCGTCGTCTATCTTATGTCCGGCACCCATCATCTTTTCATAAAAGCCCGTTTCCACTTTTGTTAAAGCACAGGCAATATTACCATGCGCCATTTTATGTACCATCTCGCAGGTTTCAGCGTTCGGGCCTTCTACCAGACAAAATACAGCGCCGGCTTCCTGGTTCACCCAAAACTGGTGATACCGGACGCCATACTTCTCCTGTATAGCCACATCTGCTATATGTGCCGCCTTTACGTCTTCAACGGTAACATTTTCAATTTTATGAAAGTCCATATACAGCGGCATAACAGGTATATTAGATTATTAAAATAATTTTTCCGGTACTTGCATTCTTAACTGTTTTCGGAATTGCAATGGAGCAGTTCCATATTTTTCTTTAAACACCCTGCAGAAGTGAGAAACGTTTTCAAAGCCACTGTCATAAGTAATTTCATTCACATTCTTTGCACTCGTTTCCAGTAAAGCTTTTGCATAATTCAGCCTTTTTTCCGTAAGCCATTTGCCGGGTGTTGTATGATAATGTTCCCAAAAATCCCTTTTAAACGATGAAACACTCCGTTGTGCAATGCGTGCAAATTCAGCCAGGGACAGATTGAAACAGAAATTGGTTTCCATAATATCATTCAATGGCAGCTTTTGAAAATCGCTCAGGTAATTTACATACGCCAGTAAGTCAGTATTTTCGGGGTTGGAAAGAATGTTAAACAACAGCTCTTTGAACTTGAGTTCCAGCAAACTTTCCGGAGGAGAAGGGTGCTGCGAAAAATAAGGCAATACACTGTAAAAAAAAGCTCTTGTTATATCGTTTATTTTTATCCTGATAAGCAACTCGCCCGGAGAAGCGGGCAGCGGCTTTACCAGCAAAAGCTGTCTGTTTTCATTATAAAAGCGACAAAGAAATTCATCCGGGAAATAAAATGCCAGCAGTTCCCATTGCAAATCTGCATTTTCCTGTTTCCAGGCGCCCTTCTTTGCAAAATGAGTGGTATGTTCTGTCATGCTCCATGACCTTGTGCCGCAATGAAAAGTTTTGGTTCCCTGCAGGGTGAAAGCGATTTGATTAAAGTGGTTATATACATACACATATTTATCTTCCTGCGGGCACTTATAGTGTAAAAAGAGCAGGTTGTTTACGGCTAATTGCTTAAACTCCCTGGGTCTGCTGGTTATATAGTCATATGTATTGTTCATTTGATCAGCAAAATGTTCATAAAGCATTCAATACATAGCATGAATTTAATGTCTGGGTTCCGGACAAACGCATCAGAAGATATACAAGCTATATTAATTCCATTCAGCGGAGGTAAGTATTGCGGGAAGTTTTCTATAAAATACCAGAAAGGCTGTTTAAAGTTAGATATTATATATTAAAAAACATACACTTGTGGAAATTTTCATTCATCCTGCTATCTGCGCACAGCCGTGCCAATAGCGTGGCCAACTCCGGCAGATGACAGGTAGCAGTTGCTCACCATAGCATAATGCTGGTTTTGTTTTTTTGTATAATTTCATCCGGTTTTCTGTTTATAATTTTTTTGGTTTATGAATGAACAACACGACCCATGGCAGATTATTGATCAGCGGCCTATCTATGATAATTCATGGATACAGGTAACAGAGTATGATGTGATCAACCCGGGTGGAGGCAGGGGTATTTACGGCAAAGTATCTTTTAAGAACATAGCTATTGGTATTGTGGCGCTTGATGAGGAAGGCAATACCTGGCTTATCGGCCAATATCGCTTCCCTGTTAATGCCTATAGCTGGGAAATACCGGAAGGCGGCGGAGATTTGCATACCGACCCTTTAATTTCGGCGCAGCGCGAGCTGCTGGAAGAGGCCGGTATTAAAGCAGAAAAATGGGATAAGGTGCTGGATATGCATTTGTCTAATTCTGTAACAAATGAAACCTGTGTTGTGTATCTTGCACGCGGCTTATCGTTTCATGAAGCGGCGCCGGAAGAATCGGAACAATTAGTTATAAAGAAACTGCCTTTTACAAAAGCGTTCGATATGGTTATTAGCGGAGCGATAACGGATGCCGTATCTGTTGCCGCCATTTTTAAAGTAAACTATCTTTTAGAAAATCATCTCATATAATTATTCAGCATTGAAAAAATCATCACTGATCATAGGCCGCCAGCCGCTCATTGAAGCGTTTGAAAGCGGTAAGGCTATTGATAAGATATTCATGTATAAAAATATCAACGGCGAAAACATCCAGCATATCCGTCAACTGGCAAAAGACAATCATGTTCCCATACAGATGGTGCCGGTTGAAAAGCTGAATAGCTTTACCCGGGGCAACCACCAGGGTGTTGTGGCTATCGCCGCTGTAGTGCAATACACGGAGCTGCAGCAGGTTATTGATCATATTGTAAGCAAGGGCGAACATCCATTATTTATTATGCTGGATGGCGTAACCGATGTAAAAAATATCGGCGCCATTGCCCGCACAGCGGTATGCTGCGGGGCCCAGGGCATTATTATACCCGACAAAGGCGTAGGGGCGCTGAATGAAGAAACCATGAAGGCATCGGCCGGCGCGCTTGAAATGGTACACATATCAAGGGTAAGCAGCCTGGCGCACGCAGTTGATACCCTGCACTTAAATGGTATAAGCGTGATGGGGTCTGAAATGAAAGCGGCGCAAAAGGTATATGAAATGGATTTTAAACAACCCTGCTGTATTATTATGGGTAGCGAAGAGAAAGGAATACAGCGGTTTTTAAGTAAGGCGGCGGATGCTCATTTTGCCATACCCATTGCCGGCAGCTTCGATTCCTATAATGTATCTGTTGCCGCAGGAATCATTTTGTACGAAGCGATGAAGCAACGGATGGCAGTACACTGATAAGATACAAATTATTAAATCCGAAGCCGGGAATCCGAAATCCGAAGGGAATACAAAGCATCAAAAGACAAATAACAAGAACCAAACCTGTCCGCCGGGGCGGATAAAATACAAGTCCGAAGCATTAAATCCGAAAGCCGATGTGAAAGCACCAAAAGCCAAATCACAAAAAACAAATAGATACAGATGGTTCGTGCCCCGCCGCGGCGGGCAGGCTCACCATGACAGGCAAATTTCAAATCTGAAATTCGAAGCCAATCCCAACGGTAAACCACAAACTATAAACGATAAACTACAAATTAAATCAGCCACAATCTTAAATCTCAAATCTCAAATTTATCTGCTCCCGGCAAAAACTGTTGAATTCATTTTCATTTACATCCTGGTGAATAATTTCCCTCTGGAGCATTTTATTATTCTTAAAATCCAGTGTCAATAGGCCATCTTTAAGCACCACATTTGAAAATACATTCCATTCATATCTTTTACGGAAAAAAGTATTGATCACAATTCTTTCATCCGATACGCCTATTTCCAGCGGATGGCGCGACTGGTGGTCGAATAAAATAAATAAAATGAACAGGAGCGCAATCCAGCGCATACCGGGAAACAATAGCCACAGGCAGCCGGTAACAAATAAAGGATGTTTGTATGTTACTGCTGTTTTGAATTTTCTTTTTACACGTATTGTCCATACCAGCACAACCGGGATAAGCCAGCTTGCCCAGAACAGCACAGAAGAAAACCAGTTATGGGTATAAACGTAATACAAAAAAAGCACCCAGGAAATAAAGCAAAGCAGGAAGCTGATATAATTAATGTTTTCCGGGTTTTCCTTTTTCAGGATCAGTACATACTGAAATAATTCACTTTTCTTTTTCGCCATGGTGATCAGTTGCTTGCTACCATCAGGTTACACAATTTGAACAATACCCTTGCGCCTACATTTTCATCCCACTCATTGCTGCTGATACCCACTTCACATAAATCGAAGCCGATAAGATGCCGCCCGCTTTCTATTATTTTCCGGAACAGGTAAAAGACCTGCTCTGCTTCAAAACCCCCCGGAACAGGGGTGCCGGTATGAGGGCACAAGGTTCTGTTCAACCCGTCTATATCGAAACTGATATACACTTTTTGCGGAAGGTGATTTATGATCTCATCTGCCAGGTATTGCCAGCTCAGCCCTTCAAACTGCCGTTCCTTTATTTGCTTATCAAAATAAGTAACCACCCTGCTATTGCTGTTACAAATATAATCCCACTCACTCTGGCTGTAATCCCTCACGCCAACCTGCACAAGCCGCGTAAGCTGGGGAATTTCGTTCAACGCATTATACATAATGGAAGCATGCGAGTGGGTGAACTGCAAATACGCTTTGCGCAGGTCGCAATGAGCGTCAATCTGTAAGATGCCGAAATCGCTATACTTTTCTGCTATGGCTTTATAAAACCCGATAGGTGTGCTATGATCGCCGCCCAGCAAGCCTACCAGCTTGCCTTTATCCAGCAAGGCCTTTGTTTGGTCGTATACCCATGCATTTAAAAATTCACTGCCTTCGTTTACTTCTTTAAGCGCCTTGCACATGAACCTGTTCTCCTCAATCTTTTGTCCCTGCGAAACATAGTCAATAAAAAGCTCTGATTCTTTGCGCAAATAATCATTTTTAAAGAGTATTTTCTTATCCGGCTCACGCAAAAAGAACCCCTGTTTCCAGCCATCGCTTACATCGGGATCAAAAAGATCAACATGCAGGCTGGCTTTTTTTATGCGCTCAGGAGCTCTTGCCGTTCCTGCCAGGTAGCTCACCGTTACCTCCCAGGGCACAGGCAGCACCACCAGCTTCGCATCTTCTTCCGTAAAAGGCAAACCAAAAATATTGTAATTAGGGTTTCCCGAACTGTTGGGGTCAAACTTTGAAAGGTCCATGATCAAATAATATGATACTTCAAAAAGCGGTGCAAGTTATAGCAGTTTTTTACAACAACGAACTTAATAACGTTATAATTGCAAATAAGGTTGCACGGGAGAATTTGAAAATGTGGGAATTTGAGACCTCCCTCCCGGCAGGCAGATGTGAATGAAAGCGGTCGGCACGCAACGAAGAGCGTCAGACCGCGGATTAATGGAAACTATAATTGTTTATAAAAAGTTAAATGCAATATAATAACCGGAAGGAGATGGAAAACGCCTGTTATCTTAAAAACAATTAACAACCGCGTTGTTTTTTGGACTAATTTCGCTGCGTGATAATACGTATTTTATTATGAAAAAAATCCATATAGTTGCGTTGGTCATTATAGCTGCCGCCATTGCGTATATGCTGATCACTTTATCCAAAGATCTTACTACTTATGATACGATAGCCTCTGCAAAACAAAAGCAGGGCAAATTCATACATCTTATAGCCAAATTAGACCGGTCGAAAGAAATCGAGTACAATCCTGTTACAGATCCCAATTTTCTTGCATTTTACGCGGTGGATTCTTTGGGCGGACAAACCAAAGTGATCTATCATAATACCAAGCCCCCGGAATTAGAAATGAGTGAACGCATTGTAATGAAAGGAAAAATGAACGGCGACGTGTTTGAATGTAAAGAAATTTTGCTGAAATGTCCCTCCAAATACAAAGACGATCCGTTACAGCAGGAAAAGGCTTTAGAATATAAAATGCAGGATTAATTTAACATGATTTACCAGGGTGAACATTTATTTATAGGACAATTCGGCCACTTTTGCGTTCTGTTGTCTTTTGTAGCTTCTATTGTTGCCACTTTCGCCTATTTTAAGGCAACGCAAACTTCCATACCCAACGACCATGCAACATGGAAAAAATTGGCCCGTACGGCATTCATTATTGAAACTATTGCGGTAATAGCCATTTTTGTTAGTCTTTATACCATTATTTATAATCACTATTTCGAATACAAGTATGCGCACCAGCACTCCAAGCGCAGCTTACCTACCAAATATTTGCTGAGCTGCCTCTGGGAAGGACAGGAAGGCAGCTTTATGCTCTGGAATTTCTGGCATTGCATTTTGGGGCTGGGTATAATGCTTAAAAGCAAAAAGTGGGAAGCCCCGGTAATGACGATTGTTTCCTTAGTACAGATTTTTTTAGCTACATTTTTACTGGGTATTTATTTCTTTGATCTTAAAGTGGGTAACAGCCCCTTTGTTTTAATGAGAAATGAATTTCCCGGCGCCCCTGTATTCCAGGATCCTTTGTACCTGCAAAAATACCTGCGTGATGGAAATGGACTGAATGTGCTGCTTCAAAATTACTGGATGGTTATTCATCCTCCTGTATTGTTTCTGGGATTCGCTTCCGCCATTGTTCCCTTTGCTTTTGCTTTAGCCGGGCTATGGAAAAAAGATTTTACCGGCTGGATAAAAGCAGCACTGCCCTGGACTTTGTTCAGTTGCGCCATGTTAGCCATCGGTATTCTGATGGGCGCTGCCTGGGCTTACGAATCACTTACTTTTGGAGGCTACTGGGCATGGGATCCTGTTGAAAATGCATCGCTTGTTCCATGGCTCTTAATGGTAGCCGGACTGCATACCATGCTCATTAACAAATCTACAGGCTATTCATCCAAATCAACTTACTGGTTTTTGTTCCTGGCCTTTTTGCTGCTGATGTATTCAACCTTTTTAACCCGCACCGGCGTTCTGGGCGATACTTCCGTACACTCGTTTACCGGCGAAGGCAATTCCCTGTTCTGGCACCTGATTATAATGATGGCCACATTTTCGGCCCTGTTTTTAACTGGTTATTTCAGGAACAACAAACAAATACCTGTAATTCATAAGGAAGAAGATATCTCTTCCCGGGAGTTCTGGATGTTCGTTGGCGCGTTGGTGTTGCTGATCTCGGCGGTTTATATTTCCTTCTTTACCTCCCTGCCTGTTTTTAATAAAATTTTCGGAACGCATAAAGCCATTGGCGAAGACCCCGAATATGTATATAACAGGGTAATGATCTTAATTGCGGTAGTAATAGGATTGCTTACTGCCATTACACAATACCTGAAATATAAAAAAACACCCCGCTCCTTCTGGGTAAAAAAAATCATTACCCCTACGGTTGTTGCGCTTATTATTTCCGTTCTGATCAGCGTGCTGGGAAATGTTGATTATAATAAATACGGAATCGGCTACTTAGGCGCTATTCATTTGGCCATTTTCGCGGCTACCTATGCCGTTATCGCCAATGCCATGTACATATGGACGGGCGCAAAAGGAAAATTAAGCCTCGCAGGAGGATCTATCACACATTTAGGATTTGGGATGATGCTGGTAGGCATTCTGTTTACTTCTTCAAAGAAAGAAGTGATTTCCATTAACCGCACGGGCATTATGATACCGGGATTAAAAGACCCTAAAGGCCGTGACGACAGCGGACTGGAAAACGTTACCCTTATTATGGGCGTACCTACTCCTATGGGTAAATACACGGTAACTTATGCAGGAGATTCTTCTCACCCGGTAGATGAAAAAATGTATTTTAAGGTGAATTACGAGCGTAAGGATGAGGTTACCGGTAAAGTGCTTGAAAATTTCACTTTATACCCCAATGCTTTTTTGATGAAGGCGGAAGAAGGAAAAACCGCATTGTCTGCTAATCCGGATTCAAGGCATTACTGGCATAAAGATGTATTTACTTTTATTACCTCCATGCCTGATCCCGAAAGCATAAAAGACACCGCTACTTTCAGGGATCACCCGGTGCAGCAGGGCGATACAGTATTTTATTCAAATGGTTATATTATTGTAGACCAGCTAATTGAAGCCAATAAAAGCACCAATAAAGACCTTCCGTTAGTAGACAGCGCCTGGCTGGCTGATGTAACAGTATACAGCAATAATGGTATGACGTACAAAGCCCAGCCTGCCTTGTTCTCAAAAGATAATATGCCTATTGCAAAAAGAGATACCGTTATATCGCAAAGCCTTGTGCTGGAGGTAAATAAAACAGGAAATGCGCTTGCGCTGGGTGTAAAGGAATCGAACGCGATAATGAAATACATTACTTTAAAAGCATTCCAGTTCCCGTTTATCAATATCCTCTGGTTAGGCATTCTTATTATGTCGGCAGGTTTTTTCATCAGCATGTGGCACCGGTTTAAAAAGAGCAATTAATCCTCAATCATTTTTTAAGCTGTGGCAGCGGTTGAGCCGGGTTTCCTGTCTACATATATTAATTGTGATGCAAAACCCGTTAATATAGTAATTAGTAGCGCATGAGCAGCCGCAGGAAGCCATATTATATATTCATCTTTTCCGTACTTTGCTGCACCCTCCTTCATCCGGCAGTACAGTCTCAAACCCAATATGGTGTAAATGATACCATTACAGTACCTGCTATCATTTACAAAGGCGACACGCTTTCCTACAAAGAGCTTTCCGAAGTACATATTTACCTTAAGTTAACTGCGGCGCAAAAAAGGGCATTGCGGGAATGGACCCGGCTGCGCAACGCGGTATATGTTACCTATCCTTACGCCAAAAAAGCGGGGGCAGTATTCAATGATATTCAGGCTCACTTAGAAAATATACCCGATAAGGAAAAAAGAAAGGACTATGTAAAAAGCCGCGAAAAAGACCTGCGCAACGAATTTACCAAGCCGCTTACCGATCTGTCTGTTTACCAGGGAAAAGTGCTGATGAAGCTTATTGCGAGGGAAACGGGCAATACCTGCTACGAGATCATCCATGACTATAAGGGTAGCTTTTCTGCCAGTTTCTGGCAGAGTGTGGCCTGGATCTTCGGCAGCAGCCTGAAACAAACCTATAATTCCCGGGCAGAGGACGCCCAGATTGAAGACATTGTAATGGAAGTAAGGCGAATGTATGGGTTGTATTAATTTAGCGTTTGGGAGTTTAGGATTTGTGGTTTGTTATATGCAGATTACAGGTTTCAGGGCACAAGTTGTAGAGTGTACAGGGTTTTCGGCTTTAGATGATTTTACACAAAGGAGCAACGAACACAATTAAATTTATGGATTTTCAGTTTTTGGATCCGACCCGACTGACAGGTTTGAAATTTATGATTTGAATTTTATCCGCCCTGGCGGACAAGCTTGCCTGCCGCAGGCAGGTTTGTTTCTTGTGATTTGGTTCTTCCTTTCGAGTTTCAGTCTTCGGTATTCAGGTGCGGTCTGACCCTCCTTGCATCGGGTGCCGACCGCGCGTTCGGATTTCGGATTTTTGCTCCTTCGGATTTAACTTTTTCATACCATCATATCCACAAACTCATTCACCGGCAAAGCCGTTAGCCTTTTATAATCTAATGATTCATGCAAAACCGTTTGCTGCTGCTTAACGGAAAATTTTCTTGCCAGGTTGGTTTTGTATTTCTCTATCAATACCGGTATTCCTTCTTCCCGGCGGCGTTTATGCCCTATCGGGTATTCAACGATCACTTCAGGCAAAACCGTACCGTCATTCAGCTCTAGTGTTAGCGCATTGGCTATAGATCGTTTTTCCGGATCGTGATAGTCTATTGTAAACTGCGGGTCTTCTGCTGTAACCATTTTGTCACGTAATATATCAATGCGCGGGTCGGCAGCAATATGATCTTCATAATCCCCGGCGGTTAAACGGCCGAAGATCAATGGAATGGCTATCATATACTGAATACAATGGTCGCGGTCGGCGGGGTTATGCAGCGGCCCTTTTTTATCAATAATGCGAATGGCGGCCTCATGGGTGCGTATGCTTATTTTTTTGATGTCGTTTGTTGTTTTTCCGAGCGACTGCAATTGCTTATGTAAAGTCATTGCTGCTTCTACCGCTGTTTGGGAATGAAACTCTGCCGGGAAGGATATTTTAAAAAGTATGTTTTCCATTACATAAGCGCCGTAATCGCGCTGGAAGGTAAATGCATTGCCTTTAAACAGCACATCATAGAACCCCCAGGTTTTGGCGGTGAGTACGGAGGGATATCCCATTTCTCCGGTTTTAGCGATAAGTGCCAGGCGTACGGCCCGTGAAGTGGCATCGCCTGCCGCCCATGATTTGCGGCTGCCCGTGTTGGGTGAATGACGATAGGTGCGCAGGGAATGACCGTCTACAAAAGCGAGGGAAATGGCATTGATCAGCTCATCGCGGGTTAAGCCGATGAGCCTTCCCACCACTGCCGTGGAAGCTAATTTTACCAGCAGCACATGATCGAGCCCTACCTTGTTGAACGAATTTTCCAGCGCCATCACGCCCTGTATTTCATGTGCACGGATCATGGCATCCAATACTGCCTTCATGGTTAATGGCGGCTTTCCGGCGGCAACGGCTGTGCGTGAAAGCCAGTCGGCTGTAGCCAGTATGCCACCCAGGTTATCGGAGGGATGACCCCATTCCGCCGCCAGCCACGTATCATTAAAATCGAGCCACCTTATGATGGTACCAATGTTAAAGGCCGCCTGCACAGGATCTAATTGAAAAGAGGTGCCGGGCACTTTAGCACCGTTGGGTACAATGGTGCCGGGTACGATGGGGCCTAATAATTTTGTACATGCGGGATAGGTCAATGCTTCCAGCCCGCAACCTAAAGTATCCAATAAGCAATAATGCGCGGTTTTCCACGCCAGCTCATTTTTTATTTCATAATGCAGCACATAATCCGCAATGTCTGTAATTACTTTATCAGTTGGCGGACGTTCGTTGGAGATGGAAGACATAATAAAATTTATAATTTCTGATTAGTTGATTTCTGATTTACTAAAGCCTGCTTCGATAGCAACAGTATCATATCTGAGACCAGGAAAATCAAATGGTTATTTATTTTTGTTCTTTTTTGCTGTAATATCTGTCGCGTTAAAAATACTTACTAATTCGTTGGCTTCTTTCATTAAGATATCAATATCAGAGCCTGCTGGGACCAACATCGCTTCTTTTGCCACTTCCAGCCAATATAAAGACTCATCTGCTTCTTCAACAACAATTTCAATTTTATAAATAAAATCAGCTTTTGATTTTCCTCTGCAGGCAGCACGGTAATTAGCGCCAACCGACCCCGCTGATCTTATCAATTGTTTGGCTGTTTCAAAGCCCGCAGCATTTCTTGGAAAATCTCCGCACAATTTAATGACTGCAACATGAAAATTTTTAGTGCGCAATTGGAGGTCTTGCTTATTCATAGTTTAGCTTTAAATTAAAAGATCAAACACCAATTAAATCAGACATCAAAAAATCACAGATCACAAATATCTCCTTATCTTTTTTCTATCGGCACAAACTTCCTGTTCTCCGGCCCGGTATAATTAGCGCCGGGACGGATAATCTTTCCATCCTGGCGTTGCTCAATAGCGTGTGCGCTCCATCCTGTAACCCTTGATATAACAAACAGGGGTGTAAAAAATAAAGTGGGCACGCCCATTAAATGATAGGATACGGCCGAAAACCAATCTAAGTTGGGAAACATTCTCTTTTCATTCCACATCAGGGTTTCCAGCCTTTCTGCAATGTTAAACAACTGCATATCTCCTGCTTCTTCCGACAAATGCCGGGCAACTTTCTTAATGACCTGGTTCCTTGGGTCAGACACGGTATATACCGGGTGACCGAATCCAATGATCACTTCTTTTTTTTCCAGTCTTGATTTAATATCCGCTTCCGCTTCTTCCGGTGACGCGTACCTGCTCTGGATGTCGAAGGCCACTTCATTGGCACCCCCGTGTTTCGGTCCGCGCAAAGCGCCGATAGCACCGGTAATGGCCGAATACATATCTGAACCGGTTCCTGCAATTACCCTTCCCGCAAAAGTGGAGGCATTAAACTCGTGCTCAGCATATAAATTCAGTGATACCTGCATCGCCTGCTGCCAGGAATCGTTTGCTTTTTTGCCATGCAGCAGGTGCAGGAAATGAGCGCCAATTGTTTCATCATCAGTTTCTACCTCAATACGCCGGCCATTGTGCGAAAAATGATACCAGTATAATAAGGCTGAGCTGAAGGAAGCCAGCAGCTTATCGGCAATAGCTCTTGCGCCTGCAATATGATGATCATCCTTTTCAGGACTCACCGTACCTAACGCC
Organism: Agriterribacter sp.; assembly: GCF_035445465.1. Lineage (NCBI taxonomy): Bacteria > Pseudomonadati > Bacteroidota > Chitinophagia > Chitinophagales > Chitinophagaceae > Agriterribacter > Agriterribacter sp. Next base: position 67,959 of record NZ_DAOMQT010000008.1, on the reverse strand, counting down.
GAAGTATAGGTGCGCAACACATCCATAGGATGAGCCGCGGCAGGAATTTGTTCTAATATTTGCTTTACCACAGCAGGAAGCCCCCGCAGGCCGGCGAGCTTTGTTTTATAGGCAGCCAGCTGGGCAGCGGCAGGCAATTGCTCATGGATCAGTAAATGAGCCACTTCCTCAAATTCCGCACCTTCTGCCAGATCAAGAATATCATAACCCCGGTAATGCAGGTCGTTCCCGCTTTTTCCAACAGTACACAGGGCGGTATTACCGGCCGCTACGCCCGAAAGTGCCACACTTTTCTTTGGTTTAAAACCCGGTATTGTACTATCTGCCATAACTTCTATTTATTTTTAGAAAAAAGCGTGTCTAACTTTTGTTCATAGCCGAAATAACCAATGCTTTCATATAGCTCGGTGCGGGTTTGCATCCTGCTTATCATATTTTTTTGAGTGCCTTCGGTGCGGATGCTGTGAAATACCTGTTGCGCCGCTTTATTAGCCGCACGAAATGCGCTAAGCGGATACAGGATCATACGCACACCCGCGTTTTTTAATTCTTCAACCGTCCACAAAGGCGTCATGCCAAATTCGGTTATATTGGCTAACACAGGAATACCGGTAGCATCAGCAAATTGTTTATACTGCGCCAGTTCATTCACCGCTTCCGCAAAAATAAAATCGGCTCCTGCTGCTTTATAAGCCACTGCCCTTTCTAATGCTTTATCCAATCCTTCACCGGCTAATGCATCTGTTCTGGCGCCTATAACAAACTGGTCATCGGTACGGGCATCGGCTGCCGCCTTAATCCTGTCGGACATTTCCTCAAGACTTACGACTTCCTTACCGGGCCGGTGGCCGCAGCGTTTGGCGCCTACCTGGTCTTCTATATGTAAAGCACCTGCGCCTGCTTTTATTAATGACTTTACAGTACGTGCTATGTTAAAGGCCGATGGGCCAAAGCCTGTATCCACGTCTACCAGTAAGGGTGTGGCCGTAACATTGGTAATACGGTAAATATCGGTAAGCACATCATCGAGGGTGGTAATGCCCAGGTCGGGTATACCTAAAGAACCCGCGGCTACTCCCCCACCCGATAGATAGATGGCCTTAAATCCTTCCTGCACTGCCAGTAAAGCATGATTAGCATTAACAGCGCCCACGATCTGTAAAGGATTTTCTTCGGCCATTGCCTGCCGGAAAAGCATTCCTGCCGATACTGTATTGGATGTCATCATCATTTGATCTTTAGAAATCAATGCAAAGTGCCGCTCATGCCCGGTTCGGGTATTGTTTTTTGCCTGCAGAAAAGAAAATGATCACTTACAAGAGGCAGGCAATAACAATGTGCAAACCTACATGAAAATTTGCACTTTATTTCTCCGGGGTTTGTTCCAAGCGGAGCATTCCGGTTGTGTGCTTTCTCAAACACAAACACATAGGATCAGAGGCACATAGGTACCATATAGGTTTTTCTTTTTTCTATTGTGCTCCTATGCTTCTACCGTGCCTATGTGTTTATCTTCTTTTTGTTAAACACATAGGATCATAGGTACATAGGTGTACATAGGATTTTGCTCCATTCTATTGTGTCCCTATTGTGTCTATGTGGTGATCTTCTTATTGTTAAACACATAGGATCATAGGTATATAGGTGCACATAGGGGTTTGCTCCATTCTATTGTGTTCCTATTTGTCTATGTGGTTGTCTTCTTATTGTTAAACACATAGGATCATTGGTATATAGGTGCGCATAGGGGTTTGCTTTCTTATATTGTGTTCCTATTGCGTCTATGTGGTTGTCTTCTTTTTGTTAAACACATAGGATCATTGGTGCATAGGTGCACATAGGGGTTTGCTTTCTTCTATTGTGTTCCTATTGTGTCTATGTGGTTGTCTTCTTTTTGTTAAACACATAGGATCACAGGTATATAGGTGCGCATAGGGGTTTGCTTTCTTATATTGTGTTCCTATTGTGTCTATGTAGTTGTCTTCTTTTTGTTAAACACATAGGATCATAGGTATATAGGTGCGCATAGGGGTTTGCTTTCTTCTATTGTGTTCCTATTGCGTCTATGTGTTTGATCTTTAACATCCAGCCGGAAAACATGAAAATATGAACTGTCATTCTTCTTTACATTATTTTTGCAACCTATGAAATTAGATATACTTGCTGTTGCCGTACATCCCGATGATGCAGAACTGGGCTGTGCAGGCACTTTACTGATGGAAAAGCTGCGAAACAAAAAAACAGGTGTAATTGATCTTACCCGTGGCGAACTGGGTACAAGAGGCAGCGCAGCATTGCGGGCAAAGGAATCTGCCGCTGCTGCCGCTATTATGCAATTGGATGTACGTGAAAACTTAGGCATGGCCGATGGTTTTTTTAAAAATGATGAAGACCACCAGCGCCTGCTTATTAAGGCTATTCGCACATACCAGCCCGAAATTGTTTTGGCCAACGCGTTGGACGACCGCCACCCCGATCACGGAAGAGCAGGACACCTGATCAAAGACGCCTGCTTCTTAAGCGGTTTGCGAAAGATTGAAACGCTTGATAATAACGGTAAGCCGCAAGCGCACTGGCGGCCGAAATATATTTTTCATTACATACAGGACAGGTATTATGAGCCCGGCTTTGTGTATGATATCAGCCCGGTATTTGAAAAAAAGCTGCAAGCTGTAAAGGCGTATTCATCACAATTTCATTCTGACGAATATGCCAATGAGGAACCCCAAACCTATATCTCCACTCCCGGTTTTTTAAATTCGATTATAGGAAGACATGCCATGTTTGGCAAGATGATCGGTGTACCTTATGCTGAAGGGTTTATTACCGAAAAGATGATCGGCATAAATAGTTTTGACGCGTTTATACAGAAGGATACGTAAGGGAAGTTTGTGGTTTGTGGTTTATAGTTTCTGGTTGCATTTGGCTTCGGATTTCGAAATTCAGACTTCGGATTTGATTTGATATTTATTTGTTTCTTGTGATTTGGCTTCCTGGTGCTTTGTATTTTCTCCGGATTTCGGATTTCATGCTTCGGACTTTGTATTTGTATTTTATCCGCCCCGGCGGACAGGTTTGGTTCTTGCTATTTGTCTTTTGGTGCTTTGCATTCCATTTACCTGATAAGCAGCAAAGTACCCTTCTTTTCAATTACCCTGCCCAGGTAATCCGTTCCGCGCGCCATCCACACAAAGGTATCACTGGCCTGCTCTTTTCCTTTAAAAGTGCCATCCCATCCTGATTCCGACGTATTGGAGGAAAACATGAGCTGACCCCAGCGATTGAATATTTTAATATAATCAAACTGCTTTAGGCCAACGGGCGTGGCCCTGAAAACATCATTCAGTCCATCGTTATTGGGTGTAAAAGCATCGGCTACAAATATATCCGGAGCTGTTCTGAATACCTGTACATGCATAGTATCGTAAGCAAAACAGCCCTCGGGCGTGCTTACTTTAACCGAATAGGTGATCTTGTCGCTTACTTCAGAAACAAAATTAGCTATGGGATCAGCAATATCCGTATTACTCAGGTAGTTTGGCGGAAACCACTTGTATATTTCCGCTCCCGTGGCCTGCAGTTGCAGGGGCTGGCCCACCACCACAACAGTGTCGTTTCCGGCAAATGCAGGAACAGGTGGTATAACGGTTACCACTACGTCTTTTAACGTGGGTTTGGGACAGCCTAAGGTATCGGTTACGCTTACGGTATAGGTTGTGGTTACGGGTGGTGAAACAAAAGGATCGGGAACATTAAAGTTACTCACCGACAGCGCCGGCGACCAGCGGTAAAATGCCCCCCCTTCTGCAAACAATTGTATCCGGTCTCCATAACAAATAGAAGAGTCGTTGATTACACGCACCTGGGGGTAAGGCACAGTACTCACCCTCACATTATCCGTAGCGGAGCATTTACCAATATGGGCAGTAACGTTGTAAACGGTATTTACCTCCACAGGTGTGGCCACTGGTTGCTTTAGGGTAGGGTCATCAAGCGTTCCGGCAGGCGCCCACATGTAGGTTAACCCATCGCTGAATGGATTGAGCTGTATCCCGTCGGTTAAGCATATAGTGGTATCGGGGCCTGCATTGAGCGTAACAAAGCTCACCACTTTTACCCGAACCGTATCGGTAGAAGTGCAACCCGGAACGGTAGTGAGGCTTACCGTATACGTGGTGGTAACATCCGGGCTCAGTGTTGCTGTTGCGCCTGCAGCGCGTATGTTAATATCCGGCGCCCAGGTGTAGGTTCCGGGAGGGCCTGTGGCGGAAACGGCAATGGTATCAATATTGCACATTAAAGTATCATGCGGTACACTTAAAAGCGGCTTATCTCTTACCACAAGATCGGTTCTCACCGTGCTCATGCACCCCTTACTGCTACTAACGGTAAGGGCTACTGTATAAGTTCCTGACTCCGTAAAAGTAAATTGTGGCCGCTCACTCCGGGAGGTATCGGTTGAAGAGGAAGGTACGCCAAAGTCCCATTGCCAGGCGTTTGCTACTCCATAATCTGCTTTTGTTGTGTCTGTAAAACGGATAGGCACATCCTTACAGCCTTCGCTGAATGTAAACCCGGGAAAAAAGCCCGGATACACTTTAACGATGCTAAATGCAGAGTCTGAACAATTATCATTTCTGTTGGTAATGAGCATCACCCTGTATGTGCCCGTGTCGGGAAAACTAAAGGATGGGCGTGCAAGGGTTGATGTATCGTCTGTTCTTCCGGGTACGCCAAAATCCCAGTAATGCGTTTTAATTAAAGAGCTGGTGCTCCTGTTCCGGAAGTCAACGGTAAGGCCATCGCAGCTTATATATTCGGGTTCAAGCGATGCTGCCGCCATGGAACAGGAAGCTACTTTGATCTGTATATCTTTCCGGTGCACATTAAACAATACGCCCCGCCGGTATTCGCTTACACATACGGTTATCACGTACACACCCGATGCGGGAGCTATGCCCGATACAAGCCCTGTTTTGGTATTCAACGTTACATTAGCCCCCATTGGTGAAGACGCGCCGAATCCAAAAGCGTAGGGAACAGCGGAATAAGGCGGTGCTACTGCAGGGCTGGGCTGCGGATCTCTTGAAGACCCACCCACATAGGCAGAACAAAAGCTGTACGATAAAGAATCATTCTCCTTATCGGTTGCCCCGAAATCGTAGGTAAAGAAATTATCCTCGCAAACGATCACCGTATCCCTGGTAGCAAAAACAGGGCTGCTGTTCTTAGGTGCATCGTCCAGCACAAGCGTACCCGGTATATCGGCTGTATACGTTGCGCCAACCTGCCCGGAAGCAGCCACATTCGACATGTTTTCGATACGGCAGCACCTTTGAAAAGAAACCGTATATCCATAAGGAGACGCCGGTAGTGTAACCGTAAAACTATAAACCCCTACTTCATAGCATACTGCCGGTGGGTTATCAATGCATTCGCCCGGGCTGCCTAACCGCAGCACATCCTTCCTGGTCATGCTGATATCATAATTCTTAAAAAATGATGAACCGGATACATTTTTCTGGTAAACAGTAATGGGTACAACCGGATCTAACTGGGCGCCTGTAGAAAAGCAATCCCGGTATAATTTGAGGGTAACCTGGTAAGTGAAATCAGATCCGGATGAGCCTGTATAAATATACGAAAGCTCGCCTCCCGTAATATGTCTTGCCTTAAGGACAGCGCAAAACCCCAGACAAATAAGAGTTGCAAAAAAATATTTTATTATCTCAGGCATCACATACGTAATTAAGGAACTTCATAACGGTGTCATTGGCCTGGTCTTTCCGTTCCCACATTCCCATGTGAGCTGTATCAGGGAGGATATTAATGAACGCTTTAGCAGGAAGATAGCACTGCTTAAGGCTATCTTCTAAAGATACACTTTTATCCTCCTCTCCTATAATAAATAAAACCGGAATTGTAAGTTTTTTTAAGGTTTCCGTTCTGTCTGGTCTTTTTATCATTGCCCCGTAATACTGTACGAGGGCGGCAGCCGTAAAGTTGCCTGCATCCTTCATAAGCGTTTCAATTTGTTCCGGATGCTGCAGGGTGAATGCGCTGCCAAACAAATTAGGAATAGATTGTTTCAAAAATTCCTGAGCCCCATATCGTTGTATGAATGCTATCCCTTTCCGCCGGGTTGCTTTCTTATCCTCATTATCGGCAAAGGCGGTGGAATGAACAAGTCCCAGCGCGTTTAAACGTTCGGGGTAGTGTTGTGCGAAGGCCAAAGCCACGTATCCCCCCATGCTATGGCCGATAAGAGTACACTGCTTAATATTTTCCCTGTCGAGTACCTGTTTCATGGAATCCGCATACATTTCAATCATAGAAGCAGTACGCTCAGCAGGAACGGAAAGTAAATCTGATTTGCCGCTTCCCGGAAGGTCGGGAATGATAAGGTGAAAATGGCTTTTTAAAAATGCACGCTGGTAATGCCACACCCGGCCATCCTCCCCGAATCCATGAACAAACATTACCGGCGGTCCGTTACCTTCTGTTTCATAATAAATGCGGCTATTATTATATGTGAGCAACTTTCTGTGCATTTTCTGATCGTTTAAACTGTTTCCAGCTTCGCCAGCCTAATAAAACAATTAAAGGAACCAAATCCTTATTCAGCTCCTGGGGTAGCATTACCCAGAAAGCTAACACCAAAGCATACACTAAAACAGAGAGCGCCCAGTATTGATGCATCAATTTTCTTTTGCTCTTCAGGAAAAACGCTGCAATGGCATGGAAAGGTAATGCCCATAACAGGTTGTAATTATTACGGCACAATACATGATCGGTACCCAGCCACATACCCACAAGCAAAATACCCAGTAAGCCGGCACATAAAAAAAGCAAAAAATCAAGAGACTCCAGCGCTTTTTTGCTCCACTGCCTCCGTATTACCGTTAGCGCTATAAACACCATCAGCGCTGCTGCAAAAGCAATGAAAGGAGTAAAAAATGATTTTGGCGATGCGGTTGCAGATGGCGCGGTGTAAACAGAATGCCTTTCCCTCACCAGAGGTTTATTGCCAATAGCGGCGCTGTCGAAGCCTTTGAAAAGATAATCAGGCAAAAACATGGTTTGCTCATTCTGTGCTGGTTTGTCGAGTCCCCTGCCTAACAGAATATCTATTCCCAGCTTGCTCCAGTACATACCGCTCCTGTTCAGACTATTATGAATAAGCTCGCGAAATGAAACATCCGGGTAGGGTAAGATGTTTTTTATTGTAACCGCTTCCGTTGTATTGTTTTTTACAATATCACGGATGCGCGTAGCACAGTTGTCAAACAAAAAATCATATTTATAGAACTTATTGCTGCCTGAAGCGTTAAGTTGTAATGCAGCATTCAGCTTTATCTTTTCTTCTCCACTCAGGTTCAGTTCCTGTTCAATAATGCTCCGTTGTTCCAACTGATAGCTATAGATGAAATCAGGATACGTTTCTACAGAAAGATAGTACAACAATTTGCCCCGTATGAACTTTGGATAAAAGTCGGGATTGAAATCAAAAGTGCCGTAATTGTATACCTTATCCGTAAAGGTGGCGCTATCGGTAACCCGCAAAGCGCTATGCCCGAAAGTGGAATACAATTCCTCACCGGGGCTGCAGGTGAGCAGCGTAATCCGCAAATGCGATGAGTCTGTTTGGGAATAAGCCGTAGCAAAAGCAAAAAAGGCAATGAAGAAAAAGGGAAGTATTTTTTTCACGAATCAATTTTCCGACAAGTTCGGGAATAAAGCGGGAAATGCGATATAAAAGAACCAAATAACAAGAACCAAATAAATTGAAAAAGCCCGGAGCTATAAATTCGAAATTCGAAGCGAAATGCAACCATAAACCACAAATCATAAAATCCGAAGCCGGAAGACCGAAATCCGATAGAATGCAAAGCACCAGGAAGCCAAATTACAAAAAACAAATAGATACAGCTGGCTCGTGCCTACTATGATGACAGGCAAATTTAAAATCTGAAATTCGAAGCCAATCCCAACGGTAAACCACAAATGATAAACCAGGGAATCCTATTGAAAACTTAGCCTGTCTTTAGTAGTAACTCATCCTGAAACATGTAACCTGCGACCTGCAACCCGGACCAATCTCAAATCACCTTACCGTACTCTTCTTATAAACGGCTCTTTTGATACTACTCTTTTTACAGGATCAAAAAATTTAATCAATAAGAACCCGGCAATAAACCCGCCAATATGCGCCGCATAAGCAACACCGCCGCTCTCTTCTCCTCCCAATATACCCAGTCCGCTGATTACCTGGAATGCAATCCATAAACCCAGCGCCAGTAAAGCAGGAACGGATACCATATACCACAACAGGATGGCATGTACTTTCCGGGTAGGATATAATAAAAGATAACCGCCCAGCACCCCAGAAATAGCACCGGAAGCCCCTAAGCTGGGCACTAAGGAACTGTGGTTAAGCATCAGGGTTGAAAAAACATGACTCAGGGAAGCAATGATCCCGCAAATCAAATAAAACAACAGGTAACGTCCATGACCAAGCCTGTTTTCAATATTGTCGCCAAATATCCAGAGGTATAACATGTTACCGCCTAAGTGGGCCCAGCCGCCATGCATAAACATAGCGGTAAACAATGTAAAATAAACGGGTACCGGCGTGGGTTGCAAGCCCGGCAATTCAAACTGCTGCCCTGTATGCGGGTCAATGATGATCTGAGATGCGGTGATAAAATCCTTTCCTGTAATAATTTCTGCCGGAACAGTAGCATAAGCATAGGTGAATGCCAGGTCATTACCCGCTCCCTGCAGGAAAATAAATACCAGGATATTAGCAACTATCAGCAGGTAATTGATGTAGGGTGTGATGGTGCGGTCCGAATTGTCGTCTCCAACAGGTATCAGCATGCAGGATGATTTGTTATTTCAAGATAGGCAATATTTGGTAAACCCAAAATTTGAATGGAATACAAAGCACGAAATCCGGTGTGAAAGCATCAAGAACCAAATCACAAAAAACAAATAAATACAGATGATTCGTGCCCCGCCGCGGCGGGCAGGCTCACCATGACAGGCAAATTGCAAATTCCAAAGCCTCCTTTGCCCTTGTACCCTGAAACCTGTAACTTATATGCAACAAACCACAATAATAAAAGATAAGCCCGGATTAAAACCGATTTCCCTGTATCCTGAAACCTGTAACCCCGATCAATCTCAAATTTTAATTTACCGATAAACCACAAATTACCACATCTCTCTTTACAAAATCGTCTTCGTATCTGTCATAAATACCCTGGTGCTCACCGTATAGGTGCCGCCATTCACGGCTTTGTATTTAAGGTCTACGTAAAATGCACGGTAACCCGATGCCGGTAAAGCTTCCGTGATCTTAAGCTTTTTCTTTTGGGAAATATTAAGGTCGTTGCTGGTCCATTTATCATTGCGGAAATCTGTATCGGGCGAATCGGCATGCCATACAATTACATCCGTAAGCTCGTCTTTGGTAGCGTTGATATTTACCTTCACTCCTTTTTTACTTACAGATGTTGTCCATTTACACTCGGGATAAGCCGTTTGGGTTAGCGTGCTGCCAAAGAATGCTCCCAGGGCCTGAAAAGCCTGTGCGCCCCCACCAAGATTGTGCCCCGCATTGGGAACATAGTGCAGCAGGTTTTTCCCGGGAATGCTGTCTATGTAGTTTTTAATATTGTCTACCACCCAATATTCATCATTGGTACCCATGAAAATCAATTTAGGCATGGTAAGTGTTTTGCGGTATGAATAAGGATCCACCATGGTGGTAACCGCCATTCCGCTTTCCGTTTTTGCACCCTGCGGAATGCCCAGCTTTACATAATCCTCGATCTGCACGCTATAATCACCCAGCGCTTTAATCTGGTAGTCTAAGCTCACGGGCATGTTCAAAACATCAATAACCATAGGCGCTATGGCCTGTGCACGCTTATCATTGGCGCCTGTAAGCCAGGTTGTCCATCCGCGTTTGGAGGCGCCGGAAACCACAAAACGGTTTACCGGGTGGTTCAACTGTTGTTTCGAAAACTCCTGTATGGCGTCCATTGCCCTTACCGCGCTTTTTACCATGGGGAACAATAACGGCCAGGAATAGTCGCCATCTTTTTTAAAATTATGCAGGGTAAAGGATATCAGCTCATCTTCTGTGAGATCATTATACAGGGGCTGGTTGGGCGTTTGTCTTAACACCGCCACAATAGCATGATTTGTTGCCGCCATATCAGCCATGCTTACGTTGAACTTATCATCACGCCCGTTCCAGTTGGGTAAACCATTTTTTATGGAACCGCCTGTAATAAACAAAAGGGCGCCATCGTATTTATTTTCCTTCGGAACCAGCACAGTCAACTGGTGCGTCCATACATGCTCCCGCCACTGCTGCGAGGTAAGTAATAACGCATAGGCTTTTACGTCTCCGATATCATAGGTATCTTTTACTTCCCATTTAAATGTTTTATCTCCATTATGTAAATAACTCTGCAAAGCGGTTGATGGTGTAACCTGCGCCTGAACAAGCGTAAGGAATGAAACGAGGAATACGAATACGCTTAGATAAATCTTCTTCATATTAACTACCGGTTTATACTTTGAATTTATTTTGAATTTGTTGTTTGGTTCTTTGCTTTTACTTTCACTTCCAGTTTTGTTCTTCGGGCTTAAGCATTCCAAATCTATTTTATTTAACCGGCGCCGGGTTTTCTTTTACCCACTTTAACACTTCATTCATATATATTTCACCCGTCATTTCGCCCAGGCTGGTACGACTAACATAATCGTATCGCTTAAAGCTGCTGAAGTCTTCTTTAGTAAGGATATAGCCAAAAGCGTCATTCGTTAATCCAAACAAAAAAGGATGTTTGGTGGGCATGTGGCGTTTTACATAATAGCCAATATTAGGCAGGGCTTCCCCCGGTATAGTGAGCACCTGTGCGGTTCCGATATTGAGCAGGTTAATCTGCGTAGTGGCAAAATTTGTATCTGTTTTTTCGCCCGCCAGCTTCAGCGGAGACTTGCTGAGAATATATTTCATGATCTCTGAATCAATGGGAAAACGGATCGTTTTTGCCGCGCAATACAGACCGGGATTGGTTTGTACAGGAGCGCCGGCAACAATACGTAAAGCTTCATCGGCCAGCAATTCGCCAATGCGTATACATTCTTCCCAGTCGTTGGCTTCTCCTCCTTTTTCGAGCCGGTTATCGGCCGTTACCATTCCGCCCTGGGCGCTGTTCATGAAAAGGGCAACTCCACCCGCTTTGGATTCAATGCGATGGTATAATGGCCCGCACAGGTCGGAACTTAAAATACCCTGCGATGAACCAATAACTTCGGGGTGCACCGCGTAATTCACCAACGTGGCAATGGGCTTGTTCTTATTTTTACCGGTAGTTGCTATGGCCTGTATAATACCGCAGCGGGGATCATACAACTGGGGAGCGTAATAATTGTAAGCGATCTTTCCTTTCGCTTCATCCACTGCGATTTTTAATGACGCAGGTTCTAATTTTTTCACGGCTTCATTTACCGCATCAGCTATTTGCTGCACACACCAGTCTAAATATTTCAGGTCGGCATGCGATTGTCCTTTTTCATCCGGGAATCCGTAAGCGTCCGGAGCGCTGTGGGTATGCGTAACGCCTATAAGAATGTTTTCGGGTGCAATACCTTTGATCAACGCCCTCGACCTGTTTCCTAACACCGATGGCCACCCTAAGTTATCAATATTAACGATAGCGATCCTGGTATTGCCTTTTTCCAGCACCAGGGCGCGGGCGTATAAATCGCCCTGCTTAATGGTTGCCGGCTTAGGGGTGCCGATTCCACCAGACACCGGCAGTAAAGGATCGGGTGTAATGATCCTTACTGCAGCGCCGGCTTTGAATGTTTGGGAATAGGAACCAGGGGTAAAACCAATTATACAGAGAAAAAAAATAAAAACTCTTACATACATCTTATAAACAATTATCTCTCCAATTTAAAATATCGGTACAAGGTGTAAGGCAGAGGGTGTAAGGTATAAGGAAGAGGGCGGAAATGGATTTTACCTTACCCCCTTATGCCCTATACCCAATACCCTATACCTTATACCTTATACCTTATACCTTACGCCTTCCCCATCTACCATGGTTTTCCTGTTCCCTGAACAATCCACGGCCTGGACCACGGGCTGTTTTTAGCGCCGTTTCCGCCAAAGTTGGAATACGGGGTAGTTTCCAGTTTATTATTAGCCACCTCTACATTAGCTCCGTTCAGGTTTCTTTCGCCCAACGGGTAGTAAAAACGTAATGGGAGCTCCGGCGCCTGGGTAAATCCGGCTACACCGTGCAATTCAGGATAACCTGTTCTGCGCCAGTCGAACCAGGCTTCAGCCGCCATACTCCAGCTCGCTATCCACTTCTGAGTAATGATCTGTTCAATAGTACCGTCATAAGCTACTTCAGGCTGGGCAATATAAGCCGGTGCATCAGCACCAAATCCCCACACCGAGAAAGAAGCGGCAATTCCCTGATTATAGTGCGTTTCCGCATCGCCCGCATTCCAGCCCTTTGCAGCCGCTTCTGCCAGAATGAAATGAACTTCTGCCGCGGTTATCAGCCTCACCCTTACGCCTCCTGCATTCCCCTGGGCAAATTTTTTGTTCACCCACGATACATGTGTATTGTGAGATGCCTGCTGAACATCAGGACTCAGGTTATAGGTTTGCGGAGCATTTAATGCTACCGGTAATCCCACATAATAAGGATCCTGATTAATATCATTTATGGTTATTCCTTTTGCAGCAATAAATTCATTGGTTATGATCATTACCCTGGGTCTGTGTACACCATTGATTGTAGTATCAAATACCACTTTACTTATATTTCCGGTAAGATCCGCATCAACATATATGGATTCTGTAACAGGCTCGGCCCATGCCCTGATCCTGGGATCATTTTTACTCAACAGCTCTTTTACCAGGGTGTTGCACATTTTGATCCTTATATAATTGGTGCTGTCTGACTGGGGAACGGCATAAGCAGGCCAGGAATCTGCATCGCTGTTTCCGGGGAAAGCCATTGATGGTTCATCTGCAACAGCAGTAATAACCGGATATTTTGTCGGATCCCCTGCTATTTTTTCAATTCCCTGCTGTGCAACCGAAGGGAGTTTTTCCGAGAGGCGCATATAATACCGCAAGGCAAGGGAATTAGCAAATTTTCTCCATTTAAGTGCATCTCCTGTGTAATAAATATCTGCCGGCCCGGTTGAACTGTTAAAGGAAGCCTCGTCTAAAAGCGTATTTGCTTTTTCAAGATTAAGCAGAATACTATCATATATGCTTTGCTGGGCGTCGAATATTGGGAAAGTGTTTTCAGCACCTCCCAGGTTTCCTTTTAAGGCATCACTGTAGGGAGCATCACCCCACAAATCAGTTATCAAACCAAAAATAAGGCTTTTCATCACCAGTGTTATGCCCTGGTGCAATGGATAGTTGAGCTCTACGGCCTTGTCATATACAAACTGGTTATTTCTTAAGATACCGTAATAACCGCCCCAGTCATTAGAATTTCCCCAGTCGTAGTTATTGTGCCCGCCGGCCCAGCCGTCTTTTTGCGTATGCTGCATTACGCCGGCTATATCAAGATAACCCAGATTAACCAATGCCCTTGCCGATTCTGTTAATACGGTAGACAGCACTAAATTCGGATTAGTGGTGGAAGGGTCTGCACCATTAGGATTTTCGTTAAGCTCCACCAGGTGTTTCTGACATGATAGTCCCGCAATCATGGATACTATCGTCAACGATATGATATAAATCTTTTTCATATAAAAAGGTATAAATGTCTTAGAATGTTATATTAAGTTTAACTCCTACCGGTATAGACCATGGTGTTACATTGTATCGTTCAATACCCTGCTTAAATTGTATTCCGCCCTGAACACCTGTTGTGGGTTGAAATGCATTTTCAGGGTCAATACCAATTTTGGCCTTGGTCCATAAAATTACATTCCTGGTATACACACCAAAACTAACATCCTGCATTCTCAACGATTTTATCAACGACTGCGGTAAAGCATAGGTAAGTGATAATTCTCTCAACTTGATATAAGAAGCAGAGAATAAAGTGGGCTCCATAAAATCCCAGGCATTACTTACCGCATAAAGCAGCGGAATGGTTTTTTTCGTTTTATCGTTAGGGTCATCCATACCCAGAATATTTTCTCCCAGGTTCTCTGTATACCCTGTTGGATTGCCGTTAGCATCATAACCTGACGGATAAACTCCCGGGGCAATCAAACCGCCATAAGGCAAATTAAATCCCGCTATAGATACCGGGTAACTTGCCCTTTCCGGTGAAGGCCAACCCACTCGTATAAATTTTTGACCGTGCGGTATTATCAATTCATCTGCATGGGCAACTAAGTAATCCCGCAGCTCTTTGCCGCTCATAGTACCCGGATCCCAGAAATTATCAAATTGCAGCGCAGCCCTGCCGTCCTCAACGCCATAACGATAGGTTTGGGAAACGAACTGTCCGCCATTCCTCCAGTCAACCGTAGCGCTCAGCGTCCAGCTTTTCCAGCTTATGGAAGTTTGCGCCCCCAATATAAAGCGGGGATTAAAATTGCCAATTTTATTTCTGGTTTGGAGTCCGTCCAACGCTACCCATTTGGCGCCATCCTCGTTATTGCCATCTAATAAAGGCCATCCGTAATAAGGTGAAGATTTATCTTCCACTACTCTTACTTTAGGCCCGTAAATATCTCCCACCTCTTCTCCCAAAAACGTATAAGCGCCACCTTTAGCATCTTCCCAATAAGTAAAATAAGGCATTTCATCGGCCAGCTCCATTATTTTCGTACGGTTGCGGGTAAGATTGGCACTGATGTCCCAGCGCCAGTTCCGGCTTTGAAAAGGTGTACCTCCTACAGTAAGTTCATAGCCATAGCTACGGATCAGACCGGCATTGATATTCTTTGAACCATACCCGGTGGAGGATGGCAGGCCTGTACTGAATATCTGGTTCTTATTATCTACCAGGTAATAGGTAGCCGCTAAGCGGAACCTGTTCCTGAACAGGCTAACATCTATACCTGCTTCATAAGAAGTAGCCAGCTCCGGTTTAAGATTTTCATTGAGCAAGGTTCCCGAAGTAGTTAGCCTGGGCACATTTCCCCAGGTGCCTGCATTGCCTAAAACGCTATATAACATATAAGGGCTGGCATCATTACCCGCCAGGGCATAACCTCCTCTCAGCTTGATTAGGTTAATATTTTCCGAAGTAACACCTAATATTTCATTTGCCAGCACACTCAAAGAAGCTGACGGATAAAAATAAGGCTTAGCGCCCGGTAAGGTACTCGACCAGTCGTTACGACTGGTAAGATCAAGATAAATCATATCCTTAAACCCAACTGTTGCCATTGCGTACAAGCTGTTTACCCCCTTTTCAAAGCGATTGTTGTTATAGTTAAGATTGGCAGGGAGGATATTCTGAACGGTGAATACACCCGGAACAACCAGACCTGTACCGTTTTTAGTGGCTATACTTTCAGCAGAACCATTCAGGTAGCGTACATTTCCCCCACCCGAAACGGAAATATGAAATGCGTTAAGATTTTTCTTATACGTGAGCAGGAAATCTGCGTTACTTTCAAAATTCCTGATATTGGTAATACCATAAGCGCCGCGGGGATCGCTGGTGTAGCCATTTGATATTTTAGTTTCTCTCTTTTCATTAAAATTATCCAAACCATAGCGGAGCATCAGGCTAAGGTCGCGGGTGATCTGCCAGTCGGCCTTTAAATTACCATACACCCTGTCTCTTACAAATGAATTATTTACCTCGTAGGCCAGAAAATAAGGGTTATTAGCCGAAGGATGTGTGGATACTACTGCAAGCCCTTCCTGTCCGGGTACCCAGTAATCTTTCAGATCCAGAATATCATTATTTGGCGACACGGCATAAGCCCATTGTAAAGGATTGGCGCCTCTTTCACCTGCAGGCCGGTTATTCGACCTGTTCCTGCTGAAATCAATATTGGTGCTCAGCCGGAAATTATTGCTTACTTTAAGTGCAGAGCTAAAATTAAGCGTATTGCGGAAAAGGTCAGAATTGGGAACAATGCCCCTGTTACGCATGTCGGACAGGGAAACACGGTAATTCATTTTTTCCGTGTTATTGGCAACAGACACACCATTGGTTGTTGTTATGCCTGTTTGTACAAAATTCTTAACATTGTTAGGGTGCGAAACCAGCGGGATGGCGATTTGCTTACCATTTTCATCTAATGGGCTGTTCCACTGGATGGCATTATACCCTCTGTCTAATTCGGGGCCACCAGAACCTCCCGATTCATCTATAATTACATAATCCGGGTTAAAACGCGGATCCGATACCCCGAGCGGATCAGTAAACAGGTTACCCGATATGCCTACCGGAATGGCAGGGAAAATACCGCTTGCATATTTCGTTTGCCAGTTTAAAAACTTATAGGGCTTGTCAAACACGGTATTAGAAATAAAGTTAACTGTGGTTTTGTCAAGTCCCTTACCGCTTTTGGTGGTGATCAGCACCACGCCATTACCTGCCCTTGAGCCATACAGTGCAGCGGCACTGGGTCCTTTAAGAACGGTTACACTTTCAATATCATCAGGATTAAGCCCTCCGATAGCGTTTCCATAATCCACACGGTTATCATTACCTACCTGGCTTACATTATTGAGCGTATTGGCAATGGGTACGCCATCTACTACAAACAAAGGCTGATTATCATTACTGAGAGAGGTAGCCCCACGGATCACCATGCTTACGGAAGATCCGGCTGCACCGGTTTGATTGATCGTAACACCGGCTACCTTGCCCGACATGGCATTCAGCACATTTTCCTGAGCCACCCGGTTCATTTCTTTACCGGCTACTTCCTCAACGGAATAACCCAGTGATTTCTTTTCACGGGTGATGCCCAGGGCCGTTACCACTACTCCCGAAAGTTCCTGCGCGGTACTTTCAATGGTAGCGTTCACTACCTGGCGACCCGACACGGACAGCTCTACCGTTTTATACCCTACAAAAGTAAATACCAGCACACTATTCGTGTTTTTAACGGTAATAGCATAATTACCATTATTATCACTGGTGGTTGCATTTGACGTGCCTTTTTCCGTAACCGTTACCCCTGCAACAGGCCCGTTTTCATCTGTTACCAAGCCGCGCACCGGAAAGTCGGCCGCAACAGCAGCCAGATTTAAAAATAACACCAGGCTAAAGCAAAATAATAACCTGGCAGTAAAGCAGCAAGTTCTCATAACAATTGATTGGTTTAATAAAAAGAATTTGTTTTCAAGTTAGATTAGAATTACAGTCCTCACTATTGCTTTTCAAGTAATAGCTTCATGGGAACATCACCTAAGCCAGGGAGCTTCACAGATATGGCAAGATTTAACCGGGTTGCCGTAATGTTGTTGATCCAGTGCGGATCTCTCTGATCTTTCTCAGGGAATAACGCCAGCACTGAACTGTACACTTCCGTATCCCAGGCGCCTGATCCGCCTGCCAGCACTTTAGCACCACCACCAAAATCAACAATCCCGTCTACTTTATAATTACCATCACCATTGAAGTTGTATGTATTGTTCCGGGTAAACAAAAACGGATTTGCTCCGGCTGCCGCTGTTAAAAGTGCATTAATAGTAGGATCATCCAGCATACTCATACCTTCATTCAGCCGTATTTTTCCAACACCAGGAACAGTAACACTGGTAGATACGCCCAGTTGAATGTCTTTCTGCTTCCAACTGCCGGTTACCCATTCTTTTTTGGCCGCGGCAAGATCTGTTTTAGGCGATTCATCCTTTTTGCAGGAAGTAATAAAAAAAAGGGAAGCAATAAGCAATGGTAAGGCATACGCCTTTAAAGTTCTTTTCATGAGCAGATGGTTGATGTGATGAATAGTATTTGATTGTTTGGTTTGCGAAATTGTGTATTTAACGTACAGGAGATTTATATTTTTATACAATTCATGAAAACATAATATGCGTTAAAAATAACATGCTGTTTTATAATTAACCGGGCATGCATTTCCGGGTTGAAATAAAGCTCAATTTTATCTAAATTCTTCAAACTAACAAATGTTAATTATTATAAAAAAAATAGCTTAAATTACGATAAGACTTTGGCTGTACCATCGGTTTTGATATGTGAGGAGTCGGCCATGCTTCCGGATCGGAGATCCGGGATAACTATACCATACCCATGCCGGTAAAAGATTTTCAGCACATTTGTTTCCGGAGATTGATCATTGCCCGGAAGGCGAGATTGTTCACTGACTGGTAATTCATGCTCAGCTTCACCGCAATCTGCTCGTAAGTGAGCCCTTCAAAGAAACGAAGGCGCACCACCTGCTTTTGCCTTGAAGTAAGCTGCGCCAGTGCCATATTTAAACGGCTTTTTTGCTCTGTGACCCTTTCTGATGATATGATCATTTCTTCAATATTATGGGTTTCCGCCAGACCCTGTTCATTATCATGCAGCTCATTTACAATTAGTTTGCGTTTAACTTTTTTAAGGATGATGCTTTTCAGCACTTTTACAAGATAGCTGTAAGAATGGTTCACATCACCAATACTTACCCTGTAATGCCATATTTCAATGAAAATTTCCTGCAAGGCATCTTTGGCTAATTCCCTGTTATCTGTCATTTTTAAAGCCGCGTGAAACAGCCTGTCAATATACGTATCATACAGGTATCCCAGGGCTTCGGCATTCCCTTCCTTCAACTGTCGCCAGCAGGCAGCATCGTTCTGGTAATTGTAGTCAGCCATAAGTGATAAAATAAGCAATCAAAAAAAATAATGGTACCATTCCGGCACACTTTAAAAAAATGCTTTTTTTCAAACTTCAATTTTATCCCTATTTTAAAAATTGGGCAATGTTAATTCTTATGAAAAAAATAGCAGAAATTATGATAGGGGTAGGTATGGGGTATGGGGTAATAAGGTGGAAGGTATAGGGTAATAAGGTGTAAGGTATAGGGTAATAAGGTGTAAGGTATAGGGTATAGGGTATAGGGTATGAGGCGTAAGGTATGGGAGACAATAAACAGAGCAATAGGTAGATGAAGCTGCTTTAATTTATTTTATATACTGCCGCAGATCCGCAGATAAACCGGTGTGATCTTATCTGTATAAATATAAAACCGTGGCCCGAAGCTGATCCGGACTCACGGTTTTTTACTGCCGATTTAACTATCGCTTTAAAAGGTATACCGTACGGAAGCGCCTATATTACCTGCATAGAAACGGGAATAACTTAAATAACTATACCCATAATAATCAGGTTTAACAATGGCAAATGTGGGCCTGAAATCAGCACTCACATTTAAAGGAATATTACCAAATTTATAATCTACGCCACCAGTGGGAAATAAACCTAATCCAAATCCGGAATAATCTTTGTTACCCGAGAAAGTGTTATAAGCGGTTAAACCCCCACCTACAAACCATTTCAGCCCTTCTACAGAACCGATAGGAAAATGATGCTGGTAGGAAGCAGAGAAGGAAAGATTGAACTGGTTATAGCCGGAATATACGCTCGCGTATGGCCTGAACCCCAGGTTTAATTCTATCGCTCCCGGTTCCGTAACAAAGGTTTTAAATGAAGCGGCGATAATATCATAATATCCGCCACCTGCGCGCAAGCCAATCCCGCTTTTATAGCTGCTTCCATCCTGTGCCTGCAGCGGCAATACAGAGAAGCTCAACATAAATACAACACTTAATGCGATCAGAATTTTTTTCATCATGTTCATTTTAATAATAAAGAATACAAGTATAAAATTCCCGCAAAAATAGAAGAGCATATTCGATTTTAGTGACTGATTTATTTTTATTGCTTTATGCTAAAATTATATGCCCCGGCGCCTGATCTGCCATCTGTAGCGGTATCCCCGGCATATATGGAGTTGCATAACTAAATCCACCTTATACCTTCCACCCTATACCTTATTACCCTATACCTTATTACCCTATACCTTATTACCCTATATCTTCCACCCTATACCTCACACCTCATTACCCTATACCTCACCCCTTACTCAGTTAAACCGGCGGGCATAAAATTCACCGTCTGTGATATTGAACTTTACAGTATACGCTTCGTCATATAACACACCGGAAAAATCACCTTTCATATAGTCGGCTGTTGCTTCTGTAATTTTTATTATCGCTTTCGTTTCTGTTCCGGGAGGCAGCGCCGGCGCAAATTCTTCCATCCAGGAGAGATAATTCTTCCCGTTTTCATCAATATACACCAGGTTAACAAGCTTGGCCTTTTGCATACCGGATGTGCCCGTGGTATAGCTTGTATAACCAAGTCCTGTTTGGGTTTCATTGTCTGTAGCCAGCAATAAGGTCATATTATTTTTAGTGGCTACCAACGCCTCTTTTAACCCCGCAAGCGAAGTATTATGCTGTAATGCGGTTGCTTTATCAAAAGCGCCTTCTACCTGTCCTTTGTACTCTACCTGTGTTCCGTTAATTTTAAAGCGTATATAATAACCAGATCCCGGATCCCGGGTGTCATTGTCTTTTTTACAGGAATAAGCCATGATCATAATCCCCGGCAACAGTACATACAGGAAAAGCCTGAAAAGAAAATGCTGCTTCATATACACTACTTTAAAAATTAAGAACAGAAGGGAATTTCATTTTGCCGCTAACTGAGGCTTATATGAATTGTCATTCAAAAGTAGCCTGTCTCTTTTATGATACCAATCACCATTTATTATTTGCCTGCTCTCATTTATTATTTGTACCAATCATCCAAATATTATTATCTTCCTGCAAAATGCGCGTTCCCCTTTTATGACCAGGATAATCATTAGCGCCGGCATGCTTATATGCTGCATTGCCGCCAGTGCCCAGCAAAAGGAACTGGATTCCTTATTGCATATATTAAGCCTTCATCCCCAACATGACACTACGCGTATTGACATGCTTAACGAGATCGTATACGCTTATCATACCATTGAGCCGGATAAAGGGCTGCAAACCGCCGATGAGGCCATTGCTTTAGCCCGGCAAATCAATAATGTTTCCCGCCTCGCCTCTTCTTATGCTAACAAAGGTGTTAACTACTGGGCAAAAGGAGAAGACAGCCTGGCAATGGAAATGTACAGGAAGGCATTGAAAATACATGAAGCCGCAGGCAATATATCAGGCGTGGGACGTATGTACAATAATATCGGTCTCCTTTATTTTAATACATCGGATTATTATAACGCCATCACCTGTCATCAAAAAGGATTAGATATTTTTGTTGACTTAAAGGACAGCTCCCGGATTGCCACTTCACTAACCAATATAGGTGTGGATTACCAGTATGTTTCCGATTACCCCAAAGCGCTGGATTATTTCTTTAAAGCGCTGACAATATATGAAGCAAAAGAAAACTCCGGCAATAGCAGTGGTATTGCCAATGCATTATCCAATATTGGCATTATTTACAAAAACCTGGAACAATATGATCAGGCCCTGGCTTACCAGCAT
Organism: Agriterribacter sp.; assembly: GCF_035445465.1. NCBI lineage: Bacteria > Pseudomonadati > Bacteroidota > Chitinophagia > Chitinophagales > Chitinophagaceae > Agriterribacter > Agriterribacter sp. The sequence goes on along the minus strand of NZ_DAOMQT010000008.1, from coordinate 46,424 downwards.
AAAGCCCTTAAAGCGTATGAGGAAATGCATAACAAGCAGGGGATGGCTTCTGCTTATGGCAATTTGGGCATTATATACGACCTGCTTTCCCGCCCCGCTGAGGCGATCGGGTTTTACCTGAAAGCTTTACCGCTGAACGAGGTTTCCGGGAACCCGCGACGCATCGCTTCGGACCTTAGTAACCTGGGCGTGGCGTATATGCACCTGTTAGACTATGAAAAAAGTTTTCAATACCTGCTCCGGTCCAAAAAAATATATGAAACTGCAGGCGACAAGCACAATTTGTCGGGCGTTCTTTTACAAATGGGAGCATTGTACCTGAATGCTCCCCTGTCTTTTTTACGGCAGCGCAATATCAGCCCGTTTGCCCGGCATGCCACCGCTATGGAATACCAGAAAGCGGCTTTACAACTGGCTAAGGAAATTGGAGCGCTGAGCCTGCAAAGCGAAGCGCTTAAAAGCTTAAGTGAAATATACGAAGCAAGCCACGAGCCGGATAAGGCGCTGGTAACGTATAAAGAATACGTGTTGCTCAGGGACAGTGTTGTGAACGATGAAAAGCGGGCAGACATGGCGAACAGGGCCGCTGCTTTTGAATTTGAAAAGAAAGCCGTTCTGCTCGGCGCCGAACACGATAAAGCAATAGCGCTTGCCGGCGCTGAAATTAAACGGCAGCGTATTATCCGCAACGCGGTTCTTGGCGGGATAGCAGCTTTATTAGCTGCTGCCTTTGCAGGTTACATTGCATACAAAAGAAAAAGGGATGCAGCTGAACAAAGAAAAGATATTGAATTTAAAGCGCGGGTAGCCGAAACGGAAATGAAGGCGCTGCGTGCACAAATGAACCCGCATTTTATTTTTAATTCACTGAACTCAATAGCCGACTATATCGGTAAAAATGACATACCGGCAGCAGACAACTACCTTGCCAAATTTGCCAAACTGATGCGGCTGATATTAGAAAATTCCGAACAAAAGGAAGTATCGCTTGCCGCCGATCTTAAAGCGCTTGAATTATATATACAGTTAGAAGCCAAACGGCTGAACAATCAATTTGATTATAGTATCAATGTAGCAGAAGATATTGACCAGGATAATACGCTTGTGCCGCCGCTGCTGCTACAGCCCTTCGTGGAAAACAGCATATGGCACGGACTTGCTGATAAAAAGGAAAAGGGAAGGATAGACATCAGGATCACTTCACAAAATAAAATGCTTATCTGTGTTGTGGAAGATAATGGCGTAGGAAGAAATCACATGGCGGTCGCGAACGACCAGGGGGATATCCCAAAAAAGTCGCTGGGTATGAAAATAACCAGGGAAAGGATTGATATCATTAACCAGTCTAAAAATGCGAATGCCAGCCTTACCCTGCACGACCTTACGGAAGGACTGAAGGCAGAGCTGAAACTTCCATTGCAAACCGCGTTTTAAGCGCTAAAAGTTATAAACCTGCTTTGGCGGGACGGAGTCCCGGAAGAACATACTGTATACAAAGTCAGAGACTTTGTATAGCCGTCAGCAGCTTTTGAAATCTTTATTTTTTATCGAACTTTACAGCTATGATTCATTTCAAAGAAGCAGGAATAAAAGATATACCCCTGATCAGGGAACTTACATACGCTGTTTGGCCGCAAACCTACGCAGATATATTAACACCGGAGCAAACAGCCTACATGCTGAACATGATGTACAGCGAAGCTTCATTACAACATCAAATCAATACAAAACTTCACCGGTTCATTATTGCATTTGACGATGATGACGCAGTGGGGTTCGCTTCCTGGTCGTTCACATCCGGTAAAAAAATATGCAGGCTGCACAAAATTTATGTATTGCAAAACCGGCAGGGAAAGGGTATAGGAAAAAAATTGATAAATCATATTATTGCAGTAACCCGGCAGGCAGGCGCCGCAATACTGGAATTAAACGTAAACCGGCATAATAAAGCGAAGGATTTTTATATCCGCCAGGGATTCAGGGTTGTCCGGGAAGAGGATATTGCCATAGGGAATGGCTATTTTATGAATGATTACGTGATGCAAAAATCAATAAGCGTGCAGCAATAACTGTGAACTATATTTTGTTCCGGAAAAGCATCCCGCACCCTCTTACAATTTCAGGTCTTTAATAAGTGCGTTCACTTTTTTCTTAAAACCGCTTAATTCGGCCTGCTGCAGGGCAATGAAGCTATTGTCTTCCAGTTTTCCCCAAACCTTATCCATTTCTTCTTTGGTATCAAAAACCATCGTGCGAAAAGGGTTGGTATAATCTTTCGCTCTTGATTCATAAATCCCTTCCGTTAGCCAGGTTTTGATCTGTACCGACTGAAGCAGTATCTTTTTAAGAACTTCCGGGGTAAATGCTGTAGCGGAAATGCCTGATACCTCCAGCAGTGCGGCTAAAGCATGTTCGAACTTATCTGTATCATAAGCCTGTCCCTGCATCGCATAAAATGCATGCACATCGTCCCAGCTTTTTATTTTGCCTGAACGAACGTGCTTCCTGAATTTTTCCACTTCCTGTTCGGGTATCAGTTGTCCGCCCACATTGATCCACTCATTTCTTTTGGGAGCAGCAGGCAGTTGTTTGATAAATGACGAAAAATTTTTAAAACCGTTTTCCAGAAATTGTTTAATAAGTTGTACTGCCCCATAGTATATAACCAGCTCCTTAAATATGGTGTAGGCCTGCTGTACTTTAATGATAACGGTTTTTCTATCGCTGTTCTCCAATCCTTCGGCCACAATCTCCAGTTCATCAATGATCTTATCTTTCGTTTCTAAAAGCTTTTTACCTGTTTTAATGTATGCCTTATCCGGTATTTGTTTTCCGGGTTCTTTTCTTTCCGAAAAAGACTTTCCCGTGTACAGTGCCAGCAGTTGCAGCGCGTTCAGCAATTCATTAATAGTATCCGGCGCCAGCGCGTCAAACTCAATGCGCTGATCTTTTTCTATACGTGCATCCCGGTCATTATATTTCCATTCATTACGTGCAATGGCATACAGGTTATACATAAACCAGTAAGCCGGCATTACAATCAGCTGGTCTTTTGTGAGATCATTGCTGACCAGCGCAAAAGGTAAAGGAATGTTCAGTTCATACGGGTAATCGCCTTTGGCAAGAATATTAAAGGAAGCGAATTTTGAATTGTGTTTGAGGCTTACGCAGAGCCCCGGCCAAAAACCGCGGCCGGCAACGAGCTCGCCATCCGGGCTGCGTGAATTATGATTAGACCCTATGGTAGCTCCTGCAGCCATATTGCTTTGACCCATTACGGTAGCTGCACATAAAAAAGAATTGTTATGGTGCTGCTCATGCGATGGAAAGATCAGTGAGTTGAGCACTTCGCAGCAGGAAATAGTGGAGTTGTTACCGAGATACGAATTGATCAGCCGCGCTCCGTATTTTAGCTGGGAATGAGAAGCCATTATGAAACGAATGGCTTTAACGCCGTAAAAGGCTTTACAGCCAAACCCTATAATGCCATTCACCATTTCACAGCCCTCTCCTATTTGGGAGGTAGCTTCGGGAGAAGAATTAACAGTAAGGTTTTTTAATTTATTGGCGCCTTTGATATAGGCATCCGAGCCAATCCACACATCTTTAATGATGCTTGTGTTTTTTATAATGGTACGGTCGCCTATTTTTCCGTAGTATCCTCTTTGAACATCGTATTCCTTTTGCGTAAACCATTTAAATTTTTCAAGCAGCACTTCATCATCCCGGTATTTAGACCATAGCCAGGCATCACCCGGCAACATGCGGGTAAACGGGATTACTTTCCTGCCGCCGTTTTCATTACATATTTCCAGCCAGATGCGGATATTTTCACTCTCCCCTTCTTTAATAATTCCATTGCCAAATTTGGCCGCGCTGGTGGTAGCCAGCTCATGAATATTTACCAGTATTACTTCGCTGCCAATAATATAGTGAGAAAGGTAATTTACATTGTCTACCACCACATTGTCGCCAAAATCGCAACTGATGATGGTACTGTTGTATAGGCCCACAGGCATACGCAGGTTATGGTATTCGAGGTAATACGCTTCTAATTTACCAATGCGTACCAATCCGAAAAACTTGCAATTTTTTACCAGTTCCGGGTTAAAAGCGTCAGACACCAGCAGCTTATTCCAGTCGTCGGAGGTATTACGGTTACGTACCAGCACTTCAATTTCCCAGGCTGTTAACCCGCGGTATTGAATGCCGTTCCTGTTTTGAATATTACGCAAATGATATTCATCCTTTCCTTCAGGAAGGTATTCAGAAGTAATAAAATTATATCCCAACGAATCAATAGCTTTTTTGTTGATCTGGTTCATGAGGAAATTTGAGATTTGAAACCTGCCTACCGGCAGGCAAGTTTAAAATTTGAGATTGATCCGGGGTATCAGAACTTACTACTTACCACTGTCTACTTACCACTCCTTATTCCACCGTTACGCTCTTGGCCAGATTCCGCGGCTTGTCTACATCATAGCCCCTGGCAACGCCTATATAATAGGAAAGCAATTGTAAAGGAATCGTACTGATGATAGGTGCAATCAGCTCATCGGCCTCAGGTATGGGTAACACATCATCGGCCATGCCGGTAATGGTTTCATCGCCTTCGGTAATTACGGCAATTACCTTTCCTTTACGGGCTTTTATTTCCTGTATATTGCTGATGATCTTTTCGTGATAGGTATCTTTTGTAGCCACAAAAACTACAGGCAGGGATTCATCTACCAGTGCAATAGGACCATGCTTCATTTCCGCAGCGGGGTATCCTTCGGCATGTATGTAAGATATTTCCTTGAGCTTTAACGCACCTTCCAATGCTATTGGAAAATTATAGCCGCGCCCCAGGAATAAGGCATCCGATACATCTTTGTATTTTAGGGCCACAGCCTTTATATGATCTGCACTTTCAAGGGCATGCTTTACCTTTTCGGGCACTTCATTTAATTCGTTGAGCAGATGTATATAACGATCGTGGCTGATGGTATTTCTTTCTTTGGCGATCATGAGCGCCACCATCGTCAGCACGGTGAGCTGCGCCGTAAACGCTTTTGTGCTGGCCACGCCAATTTCCGGACCTGCATGGGTATAGGCTCCGGCGTGCGATATACGGGAGATGGATGAACCCACCACATTTACGATGCCCAGGATAACAGCGCCCTGTTCTTTCGCTCTTTCAATAGCCACCAGTGTATCCGCGGTTTCACCGCTTTGCGAAATGGCAATGATCATATCTCCCTTATGGATGATGGGATTCCTGTACCTGAATTCGGAAGCGTATTCTACTTCAACCGGGATGCGGCATAATTCTTCAATTACATATTCCGCCACTAAGCCGGCATGCCAGGATGTACCGCAGGCGATAATGAGTATACGGTTAGCATTTTTGATCTTTTCCATATTATTCTGAATGCCCGACATGGTAATCGTTCCCTGCGCCACATCAAGCCTGCCTCTTAAGCAGTCATAAATGGTATGGGGCTGTTCAAAAATTTCCTTAAGCATAAAATGATCATACCCGCCTTTTTCTATAGCCGCCAGCTCCAGGTCTAATTCTTGAATGAAAGGCGTTTGCCTTTCATTGCCCAGGTTCTTTAAGATCAGTTCATCCGGTTTAATGATGGCAATTTCGTAATCATTTACGTATACCACTTCCTTGGTATACTCAATAATAGGTGAAGCGTCACTGGCCAAGAAATGTTCGCCTTTCCCAATGCCTATTACCAGCGGGCTTCCCTTCCTTGCGGCAATAAGCGTATCCGGGTTGTCTTCGTCAACCAGCACAATTACATAGGCGCCTACTACCCGTTTCAAAGCGATGCGCAGCGCTTCTTCCAGAGTACTGCTGTTGTTCTTTTGAATGTCTTCAATAAAATACAGCAGCACTTCGGTATCTGTATCGCTGTGAAACCGGTATCCTTTTTTAATGAGCTCCTGCTTAAGTGATGCATAGTTTTCGATGATGCCGTTATGTATCATGGCCAGTTTACCATTGGCAGAACGGTGCGGATGCGCATTCCTGTCGCTGGGTTCACCGTGCGTGGCCCAGCGCGTATGCCCGATTCCTAGATGTCCTTCCAAATCACAGCCGAGGGTGAATTCCTCAAGACTGGCTACTTTGCCTTTCTTTTTGTATAATTTAACGCCATGATTCAGCAGCGCCACTCCCGCACTGTCATAGCCCCGGTATTCTAATCTTTTTAACCCTTTAATAATAACAGGATAAGCCTGGCGGTGTCCGATGTAAGCAACAATTCCACACATTGTAAATATTTTGTATATTTTATTTAATTGATAATTACATTATTGAACGCAAACGATTGCGCAATATTATAAAAAAATATTACCAAATTTGTATGAGTGCATCCCAAATTTTCACTTTGCATATTTTCCGGCATTTGCAACAGGGTAATAACAGTTTAACCACTTTTGCAAAATATTGTACAGTAAGAAGGTTGTTCCATGAATAACCAGTCGCTAAATCTGTCCGTAGCAGTATACTGTTCAAAAACCAATGAACAGTCGTCTGTTGTTGCATTGAATAATATATGTTCCCGGCCTGCCAGGCGAATCAAATGAAACATGCATCGTTGCGTTTCATTATAAAAGGATGGAAAGTGGGTTTCGAAGGAAATTACGGGAATGCTTTTTTTTAAAGATGCAATAACGGGGTATTCGTGACCTTCAATATCTAATTTAACAATTACCGGGAACATTCTCAGCATCACTTCAGCACTTCTTCAAATAGCTTAAATATGCGTTTATACTCATCCGTCCAGCTTGATGATTCCACGAAGCCATGATCTTCCACAGGGTATAATGCTACCTCCCAGTTATTCTTACCCAGTTCTATCAAACGCTGATTCAACCGCACCACATCCTGGAAATGCACGTTAACATCTACCACGCCATGGCAAATCAGCAAATGATCCTGCAGGCCTTCTGCAAAATATATAGGCGAGCTTTTGCGGTAGGCGATACTGTCTTCCGCAGGTGTATTTAAAATATTGGAAGTATAACCATGATTGTAATGCGCCCAGTCGGTTACCGGGCGTAATGCGGCACCGGCCGCAAATGTGCCGGGAGAAGTAAACAATGCCATAAGGGTGATGAAGCCGCCATAGGAACCTCCGTATATGCCTATATGCTTAGGGTTAACACCGCATTTTTCAATCAGATATTTTGCGCCGTCTATATTATCCGTTAAATCCTTTCCTCCCATGTGGCGGTATATGCCTGTACGCCAGTTGCGGCCATACCCGGCACTGGCCCTGTAATCCATATCCAGCACATAATAGCCGTTGTCGGCCAGCAGGTTATGAAACAGGTATTCACGGAAATAACTACTCCACCATTTATGCGCATTTTGCAGGTAGCCCGCCCCATGTACGAATATTACCGCGGGTTTAGATGGATGCGGGTTTGCCGGGCGGTATAGTCTTGCCGGCACCTGCTTTCCGTCGCTTGCAGTAATGCTTACGAACTCCGGGTCGCGCCAGGGATAAGATTTAAAAGCTTCACTTTGCGCCTTAAAGGTAAGCTGTACTGTTTTTCCGCCCGGCCTGTTGTCCTGCAAATATAATTCCCATGGCTTATTGGAATAAGAATACAATATGGCTACCTGTTTTTCGCCGGGCGAAAGCACTGCCTGGTTAGCGCCTGTCATGGTGGTGATACGCGCTGCTTTACCACCGGTTACGGGTAAACGATATAACTGCTGTTCGCCCGGATGCGTTTCATTAGTGGTGATAAAAAAATATTTATTATCGCCGGATAGCCGGCATTGCTGCACTTCGTACTGACCGGAAGTAAGGGCTGTTTTTTGGCCGGTAGCAACATTTACGGTGTAAATATGCGAATAGCCGGTAGCTTCCGATTGAAACCAAAACAGGTTTTCACCGATCCACCCGGTATTACCGCTATTGATCCCCGGCCCTCCCACCCAGGCTTCATCGCGTTGCCGGTCTAATAACGACAGTTTCCCGGTAACCGCATCTAATTTCATCAGCCACCTGTCTTTGTTGTCCCGCGCATCTATATCAACCACGGCAAAATTATCTTTGGGCGACCAGGTAACCTTAGCTATGCTAACCTCCCTGACTGCATTTTCCTGCTTTTTTTTCTTTAACAATTCAGGATAATCATTTACATAGCCCGGCAAATCGCGTATACCGGGTATAGCTTCCGTTGTAACTGCAATTACAGTATCTCTTTCCCTGTCAAAAACAAACAATTCGGCCGATTCAAAAGGAGCTCCTACCTTGGTTCGTCCACTAATATCTTCGGTAAAGCCGCTCTCGGTAACATAACTGGGGATGATGGTATGCCGGGCGCCGGTTGCCTCCTTAAGCAGGATATAGCTTACAAAGCGGCCGCCGGGGCTGATTTGAAGATCACGCACACTTTTGCTGCCGGTGTAAATAATGCGCAGCTTTTTTGTTTCAGGCAAACTTTTGGCATACGCGTCTGTTGCATCTTTTTTTTCCTTTCTCTCCTTCAGCACCGCTATCCGGTTTAACTGATCTTCTTTCAGCCATTCTTCCTGGCTGTTTGGTTTTTTACTTTTTTCGTTTGCCAGCGGATCGTCACCTTTTTGAAAGGCAGTTAGCTGGATAATTTCACCATTTGCGATATCCCACGCATATAAATTATAGTTAAGGCAGTATACTACTTTGGTATCGTTAAATGAAAAGCCGGGCGCCGATTCCACTTCTGCTGTTTGCGTAATGCGTTTTATTTTGCCGGTTTTACTATCGCTTATAAATACATCACCTTCTTTGGCATATACATACGCGGTTTTTGCGGCATTAAACGTAATGTCACGGGCGTATACGATGTCTTCTTTTTGAAATGAAGGTACTTTTTTGGGTATTGTATTATGGCTGGTGATATAGTACAATGAATCTGCCGGAGCCATATCGGGGTTCCAGTTAAAATACAGCGTTTTTCCATCGGCGCTCCACAACGGGTTTGAGGGAGAAGCTCCTATCCATTTGGGATCTCTCATAATTTTTTCAACAGTCAGGGGCGCCAGCGATTGGGCAAAAACAAAAGAACCCATCAACAGCGCCAGGAAGGAAATGCTGATTTTTTTCATGAATGCTGTTTTTATTTTAAAGCAAAATACCCTGCAGGAAGATATACGCCACGGAAAAATAAATCACCAATCCTGTAACATCTACCAGGGTAGCCACAAAAGGAGCGGATGATGCAGCAGGGTCGGCGCCCAGCTTTTTAAGCAAAAGCGGCAGCATGGAACCGCTGAGCGTTCCCCACAGCACCACGCCAATTAAAGAAAACCCTACAGTAAGCGCTATAAAAAAGGAATGCACGCCATATACCTCCGGAAAAATATGCGACCATAGCTCTACCCGCATAAAACCAATTAATCCCAGAACCGTACCCAGCATCAGTCCTGATAGTATCTCTCTTTTCAATACCCGCAACCAGTCGGAAATATATACTTCACCCATGGCCATGGCCTGTATAATTAAAGTAGAGGCCTGTGAGCCGCTGTTGCCCCCGCTTGAAATGATAAGCGGCACAAACAGCGCCAGTACAATAGCTTTGGTAATCTCATCTTCAAAATAGCTCATGGCGGTAGCTGTTAACATTTCACCCAAAAAAAGAATGACCAGCCATCCTGCTCTTTTACGAAAAAGTTTAAACAGGGGCATCTCCAGGTAGGGTTCATCCAATGCCTCTGTACCGCCTATTTTTTGGATGTTCTCCGTAAATTCTTCGTTGGCAACCCAAAGCACATCATCAATGGTTATTATACCCAGCAATATATTATTATCGTCTACAACGGGAAGGGCTACCCTGTTGTTCATTTTAAATATATTATTGGCTTCTTCCTGGTTGTCGTGCACGTTCAGCGCAATGAACCGGCGGTCAATAATGTCGGCAAGGATAGTATCCGGACTGGCCAGGATGATCTCCCGTATACGGATATCATCTACAAATGCACCTTTTTCATTGATCACATAAATAACGTCAATCGTTTCTATATTTTTGCCTTCTGTTCTGATCTCATGCAATACTTCCTCCACCGTCCAGTCTTCGTGCACGGCTATATAATCCGGTATCATTAGGCGGCCAACAGATCCTTCAGGATAACCCAGCAACGCCAGGGTTATTTTTCTTTCTTCCGGATCAAGCAGCTTAATGAGTTCCCTTACAGCGCCGGTAGGCATCTCTTCAAGGAACGCGGTACGGTCATCCGCCGGCAGCTCATTCAGCAATTCGGCGGTTTTAAGGGGAGATAATGATTTGATGATCCTTTTTTGCTCGGGTACATCTAATATTTTAAAGGTGCTTGCGGCACGGTGAGGCGAAAGAATGGATATGATCTGGGTTTCATAATCTTCATTGTCACTGATCAGTTGTGCCACATCGCTGATGTTCTGGTTATTCAGGAAATCCTGTATGATCAATTTATCATTGGAAGCAATAGCTTCGTCAAACTGGTCCTGCAATGAAATCGCTTCCTGTTCGAAGGGCATAATTTTTATTTTGATGTTGCAAAATTAGAAATAGCTTTGACCACCATTCCATTCCGTGTTAAACTCATCTATTTCTTTGCACGATATGCTTTCTGAGTACCTGTATATAGACAACACCAAAGATAAAGGACGGGGCGTTTTTACCCGCAAAAAAATCGCAGCGGAAACGATTATTGAAATATCGCCGGTGATTGTAATGAACGCCGGTGAAAGAAAACTGCTGGATCAAACCCTTTTACATGATTATATTTTTGTATGGGGTAAAAATAAGGATCAGTGCTGTATGGCGCTCGGCTACATCCCGGTATACAATCACTCCTACGAGGCTAACTGCGAATATTTCATGGATTATGATGAGGATACCATGTGTATTAAAACGGTAAGAGCTGTTCACCGGAACGAGGAATTAACCATCAATTATAATGGCGCCTGGAACAACAGTGAAAAAGTATGGTTTGATGTAAGAGAGTGAGCGCAAATCTGTTATTTGTATTGATTGAGCGTTTCAATCACCTTTTCCCTGTAGCTTCCGCCGAACAATAATAAATGCACCAAAAGCGGGTACAACTGGCATAACGCCACACGCTGCTGCCAGCTGGGCTGCAATGCAAAGTGATGTTCATACGCTTCATAAAACAGGGTATCAAATCCTCCAAAAAGCAGGGTCATGGCAATATCCATTTCCCTGTGCCCGAAATATATGGCGGGATCAAATATCGCTGCTTCTCCGTTAGTGCCGGCAATAAAATTTCCGTTCCACAAATCGCCGTGCAATAATGAAGGCTGCTCTTCCGGGAAAATAGTATGCAGCTTGCTGCAGATATGTTCTGCAGCCGCTACATGCCCCGGCTCAAGCATGCCTTTTTCATGTGCTTTGCGAACTAAGGGAAGTATTCTTTCTTCAGCATAAAAATTACTCCAACTGTTATGCTGCCTGTTACACTGTGTTAGCTTACCTATATAATTGTTATAATCCAGTCCGAACTGCACTGCCCTGTTATAATGGAGCTGTGCCAGGCTTCTGCCGAAGCTTTCCCAAAAACCGGAAGCAGGTTGTCCGGGGTCTATGTATTCTATCACCAGGAATATTTGCTGGTTGAACTTCCCGTCAAAGAGCGGCCGCGGTACTTTTATGGCGCCGGTATCTGCAAGCTGTATTAAACCCCTTGCTTCTTTTTCAAACATGTCCAGTCCAAACAAAGCAGCATTTACCTTAATAAAAAAACTGCCTTTACTTGTTTCGAGCATGAAGCACCGGTTGATGTCTCCTCCGTGTACAACTTTGTATTGATGTATGAATGTGGAAGAAGAAAAAAAATCGGTGAACCGCTGTTGTAAATGTTCAAGCAGGGAAGCGTGTAACATAAGCCCCGGATGTTATTTGCAGCGAAGGTAATATGGAAAGGACAGAAATAAATAACAAGAACCAAATCACAAGAACCAAACTTGCCTACCGGCAGGCAGGCCTGTCCGCCGGGGCGGATAAAATTCAAATATCAAATCCGAAGAAGAAAATCCGAAATCCAAGGAGGGCGCCCCTGTAACCTGTACCTTGCGACTTGCAACCATAAAGAAATACAAAGCACCAAAACACAAATAACAGGAACCAAATAAAATACAAATCCGAAGTCGGAATTTCGAAATCCGAAATCCGAAGGGGCGCCCCCCTGTAACCTGTACCTTGCGACTTGCAACCATAAAGAAATACAAAGCACCAAAACACAAATAACAGGAACCAAATAAAATACAAATCCGAAGTCGGAATTTCGAAATCCGAAATCCGAAGGGGCGCCCCCCTGTAACCTGTACCTTGCGACTTGCAACCATAAAGAAATACAAAGCACCAAAACACAAATAACAGGAACCAAATAAAATGCAAATCCGAAGCCGGAATTTCGAAATCCGAAGCGAAATGCAACCATAAACTACAAACGATAAACCACAAACTGGGAAATCCGAAGAAGGCTATCAGGAAGCTATCGGCAGAAAAGGAGTATTTATCCTATCGCTGCAGCTACACACCCTGCAACCTGCAACTTGTAACCTGCGCCCTACCGTTAATGACGTTTATAAGTACCGTCTTTGCAAGGCGCGAACAAATGCTGGAAGTTAGAACAACTTATGCGCACCGAACCTGCCCTGCACCCTACACCCTGAAACCTGCACCCTGAAACCTGCACCCTGAAACCTGAAACTTCCAACACACTGTACTCTTCTACCCCATCGCCCCTGCTGATACCGCTTAATACGCCACCATCGCGGTAATGCTGTTCCCATTCGGACCAGTCCACACTAATTTGTAATAGTAATTTCCCGAAGGGCATGAAACCGGGTTGCCGCTGGCATCCAGTCCAAATACGGCTGTAGCGGTAGCTGAGCCAACCGTATGTTTTACCGCTCCGCCGGTTAGCCGGAAGTTACAATCCTGGCGGATCACCAAAGGATCGGTGATGGCGCTGGTAAATGCGGCGCCAAAACGATTGGTTCCCCAAACGGCAACCTGGGTGTTGTTGCCTTCAGCATGTGTTCCCGAAACTGCAACTACGATACCATTATCATACGTAAATACCCGTTGCTGCGCCACCTGCCAGTTACGTTTTGAGCCATTATTAAAGGTAACCGATAAGCCGCTGCTGGTTACGGTATGGGTAATTGATTCCAGGGTGGCCAGCTTTAGCAGCAATCCCCCGCTGGTATTGGTATAGGTTTGCTCACCATTAATTGCAATGCTTTTTTTATCGCTTTTGCGTGTAATTTTAAGATCTTTAAATTCAACCTTAACTGCAGCCCCGGCATTTTTCCATTGCATACCCTGTGGAGCAGAAAGTACTACAACACCTTCCCGGCTGCGGGTTCCTATGCAACCGGCACCATCGTAGGTAATCGTAATCGTTTGCGGATTGCTGAGCTGGTCAACCGCTATAGTAGCGTCACAAATAATATTGTCCTGGTGGCGGGCGCTAACAGAACCGGCTTCTAATAACAGATTAGCGTCATAAAATACACCGTCAATTTCCGAAGTAAAGAACAATTCGTCATCAGAGTGAACAGAAACTTCCGGATCATCTTTTTCCGTAGCGGAATGATTATCTTTTTTACAAGCAATAAAGCTGAGCAATAAAGCAAATGAAAGCACCCGGAGAAACCACCTGTTCTGTTTCATAAACATAGTATTAAAAATGAAAGGAATGTGCTGAAAGGTTATATGAACTTGTGCCTGTTCAGCAATCTTCAGATAACGTGAACAGCGGGATTTTTATTTCGGCTGAATTACAGCAGCACTGATTTCATATCAATAAAAAATGAAAAATTAATACCAACAGCTTGATTGAGAGTAATTTACCAAAATGTTAAATAAATGCTATACGAAAATTCAGGATCCTTGTCCTTTAATTTTAAAAATAATATTAATTAATTATCATATAATATTAATAATCATCAACTTATAATATTTTTCATTTAAGCCTATGCATATTATTATTCCGGCATGTTTCTGATATAAATTATTTATGCACATGTATGTGAAAAAAAGCATTCCGAACTAAAAGGTTACTTTTTACATTTCCTTGTATTAAAGGCAACTAAAGGTGTTTACCTTTGCACCATTGCTTTGCAGCCATTTGATTTTATTTACAAACCAACATTTAAAAGAAAAAACATGGTACAGAAAACCTATTTTAAGACCAAGGACTATTGCAAAGTGAAGTTCGCTTTTAAACCTGAGAACGCCGAAACAGTAGAAATACTGGGATTGAACAGTGATTGGGAGAACTCCATCATTATGAGCAAAAAAAAGGATGGAACTTTCAGTGCAGAAGTAAATCTTCCTAAAGATTCAAAACACGAGTTCAAATACAGGATAAACGAAACGGAGTGGGTAAATGAATCTGAAGCCGACGGGCAAAAGCCGAATATCTACGGCGGTACCAACAGCATTATTACCATTTAATTGGGATTCACGAATTAAAGCCGGCAACCACTTATTTAGGCTTGCCGGCTTTTCTATTGTGTGCGATGATTTGCTTACCAGCGGTTAAGGTAGGCTGTCGTTAGCAGGGAAAAACACTCTTACATCCGGATGCATCGTATACATTCTGAACCGTTTACCATCATTAACCACAATTCCACTTGAGGTATCATCACCTATAATCGGGTTCTTTTCATATTTTATCCAGTGTATTAAATCATCCGACACTGCCACGCAGGTTGACCATTCCCGCCAGTCTTCGTAAGCGGAAGCATGATAATAACCATAATATTTTCCCTTGTACTTTATTACCTGGTTCATTGCCACGGCAAACCGGTCGTATAGCTCAGGTCCCATCTTTATCACCGGGTCATCCTGCACATTGGTCCACTGCTTCAGGTCTTTGGAAACAGCAAGCCAGATGCCCAGATCGCCACGCTCATAGAACAAATACCATGTGCCGTTTTCTTTCCATACTGTTGGTGTTCCATACGCACCTTTTGGAATAGGCACGCCATCTACCTTACGAATATCGAGCGGACCCTGTTCTGTCCAGTGAATCCTGTCGGCAGACGTAAGCAGGTGCGCAATGTCATCTCTTCCTTCGGCAAACATATAATAGGTGTCGTCTTCTTTCATCACAAATATATCTTCTACCCAGTCTAACGAATAAATCGGGTTGTCTTTATGCCTGGTCCAGGTAAAACCATCAGGAGAAGAGGCGTACCCCAGGTATTTAACCTTATCCTTTCCATTTTCATAACCAGTGTACCAGAGATGGTAGATACTATCTTCCCGGAGTATATACCCTCTTTCGCGAATCTGACTATCCCACGTGCCGGCGCCGGTGCCTGCAAAAACAGGATTGCTTTTATACGGAACGAAGTGAACAATTTCTCCGGGAAATGCAGTTGAATCGCTGATTGCTTTTTTTGAAGGTTTGCATTGTATGCTGCCGGCAGCCAACAATAAAATAAAAATTGTTTTATACCCGTACATAAAGTGTTGCATTATTTAACTGAAAGATGACGCAATGTGCGTAAAATATCTGAAACCTGAAATACAAGGTTTTATTTTAAATATTCCATCTTTGCTGCCATTATTGGAGTTATATGCACTTATCCTTATGGACGGAAGCCAAAAGCACCCTGCGTTTATCCTTCCCGATTATACTGGGCGAATTGGCCCAAATGGCGCTGCACATTATTGACACTGCCATGGTAGGCGCGCTGGGCTATAAGCAATTAGCGGCGGGTGCACTGGTATTGGCCGTGCTGAATATTCCTTTCGTAATAGGCATTGGCATGACCATTTCCGTTTCACAATTGGTATCTATGTCGCATGGCCGGAAAGATGCGCAAAAAGTATCACATTACTTTTACAATGGCTTCTGGTTATGCGCTGTAACTGCCGTTGTCATTTCTTTAGCGCTTGTGCTGGGTAAAAATGTGCTCTTTCATTTAAAGCAGGATCCTGAAGTTGCCGCACTTGCTGTTCCTTTTTTAGAGCTGATGGGATGGAGCGTTATTCCTATGCTCCTTTTTATGTCGCTCAAGCAATTTACCGATGGTTTGGAACGTACCCGAACCGCAATGGTTATTTCGCTGGTGGCGCTTCCTGTGAACATATTCATCAACTGGCTGCTGATCTTTGGCAACTGGGGATTTCCCCGGCTCGAATTGCCCGGCGCCGGCTGGGGTACCCTCATTACCCGTTCGCTGATGTTTTTTACGCTTGGGGCCGTTATTTTATGGCACCCGCTGTTTCGCCGCTATATTATAGTAAGAAAAAACCAGTGGAAACTCCGGTTAAAAACAATAAAGGAATTGCTCCATATTGGCGTACCCAGCAGTTTGCAGGTAGGGATGGAAGGCGGCGCTTTCGCTGTTTCGGGTATTATCATTGGAACTATTGGCGCAACAGAACAGGCCGCCCACCAGATTGCCCTGAGCTGCGCCTCCTTTACCTTTATGGTATCTATGGGGCTGGCACAGGGAAGCTCCATAAGAGTGAGCAATGCTTATGGCGGCAGGAACAGCTTAAAGATAACCGCTATCGGAAAAAGCACCCTCATCACCGCCTTACTATACGGCACACTCTGCGCTGCTATTTTCATTTCTTTCCGAAATATATTACCGGTTGCATTTAATGAAAACACCAGTGTGATCCGGATGGCTGCCCTCCTGCTGATCTATGCGGCGGTATTCCAGATTTCGGACGCTACACAGGCTATTGCCGCAGGCTTGCTGCGTGGTATTAAAGATGTAAAAGTGCCTACCTTGCTCATCGGTATCGCCTATTGGATAGTAGGTATCCCCGTGGGGTACGTGCTGGCCTTTAACACCAGCCTGGGCGCTTCAGGTATCTGGATCGGGTTTATTGCGGGACTTTCCTGCTCCAGTCTTTTTTTATGCTACCGGTTTTTACGAATGGCAAAAAAAGTATAATGGTGTTTATTGAATTCTTTCCGGATTTTCACCGGAATTCAAAAAAGTATGTATCTTGATCCTGACGATTGTTTAAACCCTATAACCTGTTACCATGAGCTCCGGTATTATTTCAACTGCTTTATTGCCGCTTGCACTGGCCATTATCATGTTCGGACTTGGCCTTTCTCTGAAGATCGCCGATTTTAAACGGATATTCCTGTATCCTAAAGCCATTATCATTGGCTCTTTTACGCAATTGATATTATTACCTGTTTTAGGCTTTACCATTGCGGCATTGTTATTAAAAAGCAGTCCTGAACTGGCTATAGGCCTCATCATTCTTGCCATGTGCCCCGGCGGACCAACTTCCAACCTGCTTACCCACCTGGCTAATGGCGATACGGCTCTGTGCATTTCGTTAACGGCAATTTCAAGCATTGTAAAAATATTCACCATTCCCATTATGGTAAATATCGCCATACAGCATTATATGGGCATTGCTTCCGAGTTTCACCTTGACGTGCTGAGCTCCATCTTTAAAATAGTAACCATTACCATTGTTCCGGCGGCCATTGGTATGCTGGTAAAAGCCTGGGCGCCCGGTTTTGCACAGGGGGCGCAAAAGCCGGTAAAGATCATGTCGGCTGTTTTTTTAGTACTGGTTATCCTGGCTGCTATTTACCAGGAAAGAGGAACCATTATAGAATCAATGATACTTGCGGGCCCGGCAGCGCTCCTGCTGAATATTTCGGGGATGCTGCTGGGTTATTATATTCCCCGGTTTTTTAACCTGCCTTTAGCACAACAAATTACCATCAGCATTGAAACCAGCATACAAAACGGCACGCTGGCTATCGCCATTGCCAGCAGTCCGCTTATGCTGGGGAATGCCACAATGGCTATACCTGCTGTGGTTTACAGCCTTATTATGTTTATTACCGCCGGATTGTTCATTTCACTTGTTAACCGCAGAAAAGTAAAGCTGGCAACTGCATAAAGAGGGCGAGCGGCTTAATATTCTTTAGCCTTTTTTTGTTACCGGGAGTTTTGATGGAGATTTACGGGCGCCTGAAACTTTTGCTTTACCTGCAGGCTTTACTTTAGGTGTTGCTGGTTTTTTTGCGGTTTTAGCAATTTCGTCTGCAAGCCAGTCACTGACCTTCTTTATTTTCTTTGAAAATTTTTTAGCATCCGCTTCTCCCCTCATATCTTCCAGCGCGGTTTCCATTTTTTTGAATACCTGGTTCCGGAGCTCTTTTTTTGAGATTTTTTTATCGCGCATAGGCTTTATTCATTTAATAACTCAAATATAATATTAGCCCGGACTTTCCAATGTTAAGTTTTTATTTTGCCGGTCACCCTGCAACCTGAGACCTGTATTCTTCACTCCCCTTCAGGAAAATCTGCTCCTTTGGTTACTTCCTCCCAGTGGTCAAAATCATTCTGCAATGCTGCCAGCTTATGCTTCGCGTTCCTTAAAGCAGCAGAACCCAGCAACAACACCTGCGGAGGATTTTCCGATTCCACCACTTTTACCATTGCTTTTGCAGCCCGCACGGGATCGCCTTTCTGACTGCCGCTATACCCACGTACGGTATTTTTGTTTGCCCCCGCGGTAGCGGCATAGTCATCAATAACAATCGCAGTGTCTTTAGCCGATCTTCCCGCCCAATCGGTACGAAAGCCGCTTGGTGCAACATTTGTAACCTTAATGCCCAGGTGGCTCGTTTCTTTAGCTAAGGCCTCTGAGTAAGCGGCAACAGCAAATTTGGTAGCATTATAAAAACCGAGGGCAGGAAAAGCAACCAGTCCCCCAATTGATGATATATTAATAATATGGCCCCTGCGTTGTTTGCGCATAAACGGCAGTATTGCTTTGGTAACATGCGCCAGCCCCCAGAAATTGATCTCGAACATGCGGCGTACTTCCTCCTCTTCACTCTCTTCTATAGCCCCAAAATAGCCGATGCCCGCATTGTTAACCAGTACATCAATCCGTCCAAATTTTTGCAATGCCTGTGTTACGGCAGCATTGATTTCCTCCTGCTTTGTTACATCCAGCGCCATAGCGATGGACGAATCTTCGTACGGCGCTGTTATATCCTTCACATCATCTGCATTACGGGAAGTAACCGCCGCTTTATACCCCAGCTTTAATACATATTTGGCTAATTCCCGGCCGAAGCCCGTGGAGCAGCCTGTTATAAACCAAACCTTATCCATAATCTTTATTTTAATTGTATTTTTAATTTGATAATGGCTATCAAAATTAGACATTCGTACAAAGAGAAAGACAGCGGTACTTTAAATATTCATGTATTAGATGCATATCATTTTATGTTTTGTTGTTTGAATACAATATGTGCACTTCATTTACTATACCGTTAAAAGCCGCCTTCGTGTATGGTTGTTGCTTTTTTATGTGCTTTGGCAGTAAAGCACAAAACAACAATGCCGGTTTTAAGGTGATCGCTTTTTATACGGCGAAAAATGACAGGGCGCATATCAGCTTTGTGCATGAAGCCAACAGGTGGTTTACCGCGATGGCAAAGCAACATCAATTCCAATACGACTCAACGAACAACTGGAATAAGCTGAATACAGCCTTCCTTTCCCAATACCAGGTGGTACTTTTTTTAGATACCCGGCCGGAAACACCTGGTCAAAGAGATGCCTTCAAAAAATACATGGAGCATGGCGGCGCCTGGATGGGCTTTCATTTTGCAGGGTTCGCGCTTACGCCATCAGCCTTTCCGCAAAACTGGAACTGGTATCACGATACATTTATCGGTTCGGGCCAGTATAAAGGGAATACCTGGAAACCCACACCTGCTATTTTACGGGTAGAGGATTCAACGCATCCGGTGACCAGGAGGCTGCCGCAAACATTTACCTCTTCCCCCAATGAATGGTATAGCTGGGAAAAGGATTTATGCAAAGACCCGGACATCAAAATCCTGCTATCCATTGATTCTTCCAGCTTTCCCCTGGGTACAGGCCCCAAACCCAACGAAATATGGCACAGCGGCTATTATCCTGTGGTGTGGACGAATACAAAATACAAGATGCTATATCTCAACATGGGACATAATGATATTGATTACGAACATAAAACCAACAAAGAATTATCTTTCCAGTTCAATAATCCTGTTCAAAACAAACTGGTTATTGATGGACTGCTGTGGTTAGGCGGAAAATTACATTAGCTGATCATGCAATAATTTTATACATCATATTTACACCTAAACGATTTTGTAATGGATACAGGCTATACCGTTCCCGGGCAAACAAGGGTCGGACATGTGCATTTAAAAGTAGCGGATATTGAACGCTCGCTGGGGTTTTACCGCAACTTGCTTGGATTTGAGCTTACCACTATGTATGGGAACCAGGCTGCATTTCTGTCTGCCGGCGGCTACCATCATCATATTGGTTTAAATACCTGGCACAGTAAAAACGCGCCGCCTGCACCGGTGCATGGGGTAGGCCTGTATCATACGGCTATTCTTTATCCCACACGCAAAGATCTTGCAGCAATACTCCAACGCCTGTTACATGCCGGTTATCCCTTAACAGGAGCAAGCGATCATGGTGTATCTGAAGCCTTGTATTTAAATGATCCCGATGGCAATGGAGTAGAATTATACTGGGACAGGCCGAAAACGCTTTGGCCGTATAAAGCAGATGGCTCATTGGAAATGTACACGAGGAAGCTTGACCTGGATGATTTGTTAAAGGAATTGCACTGATGGCTAACATTAATTTTTTCACCTAATAAGCAGAACTTACCTGTAAACGGGTTATTTTCGCTGCAAACAAACTCATGCTGATATGTATACGGGATTAAAACATTTTCATTCGGGATTAGCTTATTTATTACTTGCGGCATTAATTGTGGCTGTTATGTATGCCATTGTATCACGCAGAAAACCCTTTACCGCCGGAAGCAGGAAAATAGCTTTAATTGGATTGATATGTACTCACCTTCAGTTTGTGCTGGGAATAGTACTTTATTTTTTGTCGCCGCTGGGCTCTTCCAATTTTTCGGGTGAAGCCATGAAGGAGAAAGTATCCAGATTGTATATCATTGAACACCCTTTGATGATGCTGATCGCCATTGTGCTGGTTACCATTGGCTATTCAAGGATTAAAAGGTTAGGCAGCGACAGTAAGAAGTATAATAGTATCATTGTTTTTTACGGTATTGGTTTACTCCTGATGCTGAGCGTTATTCCGTGGAAAGTATGGCCATAAAAGCAGCCATAGCATTACCCTGCTATACCTCAATATAATCTTCCTCAACTATTTTCGCTTTTTGTTCTGCCTGGCCAATGGGCTGGTACCTTGTGGATATTTTATCGTTAAACAGGGCAGGATCTGTGATAACAGGGCATCTTCCTGCCCGGAAGATGATTAAATCGTAAATAAAACGTATCTTTGCTGTATTATTTGAGTTAATCTTTTGTAAGCGAACAATCTCTGCTCTCATATTTTTCTTTTACACCAGCGCGTTACTCAGGTTATATTTAGTTTCTATCTGATATCTGACATGAGAACATATACAAATGCGGGGTTGAGTTACGGCGTGCAGATAAGCGTGCCGTTATCCATCACAGAAGTACAACAATAATGCGCATAGTATGCAGTTGCCGGAAGTGACCATATTTTTAACTAAATAATTGAAGTATGACAAATGATAAGATTGAAAAGTTCATTGAATGCAAACCCAAGAAGAATGCAAAAGTGAATATTCATTTTAAACAAAGGGCTACCGTAAAAGGCATGTTTATCAGAACCGACGATTATGAGGAATTAAAGTCAAAAAACTTTTGGCGGATTGTAGCCGATTCAAAAGTTGATGAATGGGAACGAACAAAAGACAGCAGCCTGGCCCGCATTTTTAATGGCGCCGAATTTACCCGTTTAAGCGATAACCATTAAATTATTACTGGTTATCCAAACCTATCTGTATACCTAACGCTATCCGGTCTTAAAAAGAAAATTTATATCTGTATGTTCACACAAACATGGAAAAAATATCTTCCCGTAATTGCTATTCTTTTAAAACGCTCTGCCAGCGCGGAACAAACGTTGAGTTTGAACCATACCGACTTTGAGCGGGCAACGGGCGGGCGTAAGATCAAATTCAGCTTTTCGCAGTTGCAGCTCAATAAGGGCCGCATTAACCTGGCAATTAAACAGGCTGCCGTTGCCAAAGAATTGGCGGAACTGTTGCGGGAAGATGCGCTGACCAAAAAGATTATCGCAGGACAATATTTAGAGTTTGCGCTGAATAATAATTTCCAACTGAGCATTAAAAACAATACTCCCCTCGCCGAAGTAGCGCTTGAAGCCGAATCTGAATAACCGGGAATACGGGCAAAAGTCCGCTTAGTTATTGGCTTTGTAGTAAGCGCAAACCGTACGCATAAGACATAGTGTACATTTAGGCTGCGGCCGGCAAATGGCTCTCCCCAGAAAAGACATCGCCATACCTGCATCCCATTCCTTTTGAGGCAATACAGCCATCAGTTGCTTTTCAATTTTATTGGCATCGCTGCCGGAGGCAATACCAAGCCGGGGAGCTACCCGCACCACATGCAGATCAACAATCACGCCTTCTGCCGGCTTACCCGATTCACGTAAAATAACGTTGGCCGATTTCCTGCCAATACCTTTTAAAGCGGTGAGTTCATCCAGCGTCAGCGGTATATTTTTATCTTCTTTGATCCGCTGCCCCATTTCCATCAGCCATTTTATTTTATTGCCAAAATTGCGCACCGAACCAATAAACGGCATTAAGGTTTCGGGAGTGGCTTTGGAAAGCGCCTGCATATCCGGGAAAGCTTCAAATAATTTGGGGGCGATCTCATTGATATGCCTGTCGGAATCCTGCGCCGATAAAACCACCATAACCACCAACTGGTACAAATTACCATGATCCAGCGGATGCTTTGTATCCCCGTATTTTTTTATAAGCGGCTTAATGGCTTCGGCCCAGTTAATTGCAGCAGACATAGTAAAAGTTCAAATGGCAGTAAAATATTGAAAATTAAATTAAAACCCGACATTTGCCTTCCAAAATATTATAAGGATGAATGAAATTTTGCAAAGGGAAGCGGCAATAACACTGGTAAAAGATACTTTTAGCCGGTTTCTTTGTGATTATTTACACCTGACAAAAGTGTCATCTCCGCTTATTGTGTTAGATGGAACGGGGTTGAATGATGACCTGAATGGCATTGAGCGGCCTGTTTCATTTCCTGTTAAATCTTTGAATGAACAACGCGCTGTAGTTGTTCATTCTTTGGCCAAATGGAAGCGTGTTCGGTTAAAAGAGCTGGATGTAGATACCGGCAGGGGAATTCTTACTGATATGCGTGCACTTCGGCCGGATGAAGATTACAGTCCCATACATTCTATTTATGTTGATCAGTGGGACTGGGAAAAGCATATTGATATTACGGACAGAACTTTATCGTACCTGAAAGAAACCGTAAGCGCTATATTTAATGCTTTAAAAGAAACTGAACAGATTGTTTATCAGTATTACCCGGATATGCCGCCTCAGCTTCCGGAACAGATACATTTTATTCATTCGGAAGAGCTGTTACAACGCTTCCCCGGCCTTTCACCCAAGGAAAGAGAAAACGCTATTGCAAAAGCATTCGGAGCGGTATTTATTATAGGTATTGGCAACAAACTGTCACATGGTGAACCGCATGATGGTCGCGCAGCAGACTATGACGACTGGAGCACTGAAAACGAAGAAGGGTACAAAGGCTTAAACGGAGATATCATTGTATGGCACCCTGTTTTGCAGTCTGCATTTGAGCTTTCTTCTATGGGTATTCGTGTAGATAAAAGTGCATTAATCAAACAGCTAAAAGAAAAAAATTGCGAACAAAAATCAACCCTTTCTTTCCATAGCAGTTTACTGACCGGCAAATTGCCCGAAAGCATTGGCGGAGGCATTGGCCAATCAAGATTGTGCATGTTTTTATTAAGAAAATCGCATATTGGGGAAGTGCAGGTAAGTATATGGTCTTCCGAAGAAAAGAAAAGGATGTGTGAGAAGGGGGTTGTTTTGTTGTAATAATTAAACAGGCGCCATAAAACCAGCACTTTGATTATATTTACACTTACAAAACCAAAGACAATTTTATGCAAATAAAAACCTTCGCGTGTTTTTCAGTTATTGTTGCTGCAATTTCCTTTTCCGGGTGTTCCGCCAATAACTCTTCAGCAAACACAGCCAGCGCTCCCGCTGCCGACACCACAACGCTTTCGCCTGTGGAAACAAAAGCCGCCAACACAGATTATAAGCCCGCTTTTGAAGGACAAACAAGAGTAAACGGGGTGAAAACAACCACGCCTTATAAAGTAGAAAAGATAGCCGAAAACCTGGGCAGACCATGGGCAGTAGTGCCTATGCCCGATGGCCGGCTGCTGGTAACAGAAAAATCGGGTTACATGGAGATCCATAGTGCTGATGGCGCATTGGTTAAAAAAATTACGGGTTTTCCAAAAGTAGAAGATGCCGGCCAGGGCGGCATGCTTGATGTTGCATTGGATCCCGATTTTGCGCAAAATAAAATCATCTACTGGTCCTTTTCCGAAAAACAGGGAAAAGGAAACCTGATGTCAGTGGCCAAAGGGAAAATAGCAGACGATGAAGCTACTATCCAAAACCCAACAGTTATTTTTCGCGCCACACCCGCGCTCGACAGTAAGCTGCATTTTGGTTCCCGCCTGGTATTTGATAAAGACGGCAATCTTTTTGTAAGCACGGGTGAAAGATCCATACTGGAAGGACGGAAGCAGTCGCAATGGCTGAACTCGGGTCTTGGAAAGATCTTTAAGATCACCAAAGAAGGTAAACCTGCTCCGGGTAATCCTTTCATAGGCCAGAAGGACGCTATGCCCGAAATTTACGCGTATGGTATACGCAATGCCCAAAGCCTCGACCTGCATCCTGTTACCGGCGATTTATGGGAAGTGGAATTTGGACCCCGTGGCGGCGATGAACTGAACCTTATTAAACCCGGCAAAAATTACGGCTGGCCAACGATTACATACGGCATTGAATATGATGGCAGGAAGATCGGCGACTCTATCCAGCAAAAAGAAGGTATGGAGCAACCTGTATATTACTGGGATCCGGTACTTGCCCCCAGTGGTATGGTTTTTTACACCGGAGATGACATCCCCGAATGGAAAAACAACCTGTTTATCGGCGGACTGGCCAGCACACATATTGCGAGGCTGGTGATTGAGAACAATAAAGTAGTAGGAGAAGAAAGACTGTTAGAAGATCAAAAGGAAAGGATACGCGATGTGGCTCAAAGTAATGGTGCATTGTATGCAGTTACCGATTCCGGTATTATGTTCAAAATAAGCAAACAATAGTTTTTTATTGCTATACTGATTATCCCCCGGCAATACAGCCGGGGATTTTTTTTCAGGATATGCATAATACTACTATAGTTCCTGATATTTTTAGAAAGAGACAGCGCAGATGGGCAGCTGATCTGCGAACCTAACTTAAGCGGGTCACTATCAAAATGTAATTAAATGCTTACAGTTCATATTTCGGTAATTGCTGATTTAGCCACAAAGTCACCAGGGTACAAAGGAAACCGCTTTGAGGCTTCGTGTTTTTGTGGCTAAATTGCGTTTTTACATCTATCTATACCGCACGTTCAAACTCCAACTATAAACTTCCAAACTATAAACGCTATTTAGCAGGTGTTAATACAATATTCCTGTATTCAATTGGCCCGTGATCTCCCTGTATGTATAAGGGACCCGGTTCTCCTTCGTTGCTGTCTAAAGCGCCACCGGTAATGCCGGGTATTGCCTGGTTGCAAATTACCGTTTTACCATTCAGTACAACGGTAATCATTCTGCCCACAAGCGTAATGTCATAAGCCTGCCATTCGCCGGCATCTTTAGCAGCCATCTCGCTGGGTGTAAGAAATCCGTATACCGCTCCCAGCAAATCCTTTTGCGGTTGTTTCCCTTTGCTGTCTTCTATCTGCACTTCATAGCGGCCGCGCAGGTAAATGCCGCTGTTGCTGCCGCTGGGGCAACGAAATTCAACATGCAGTTTAAAATCGGTGAATGTTTTCTCCGTGATGAGGTTAGCGCCGGAGCGCGGGCTTTTTAATACCCCGTTCTCCACAACCCATTGATTTTCTCCGAGTGCTTTCCAACCCGTGAGGTCTCTACCATTAAATAGCTTTACAGGCGTTCCCCACACCGGCGCTTTGTCTCTTATCAGCAAAGGCGCCCTGCGGGCCGTCCAGTTATAGGTTTTTCCATCGGCGGCAATCATAGTACCTGTCAATAGCTCTCCCTGCAGGCTTCCTTCAAAAGAAAGATCATTATCCTCTTCCTCCCACTGCGGGGGTAAGCTGAAACTTAACTTTCCGTTATTGAAGTGAATAATAGACACGGGACGGGCGCTTCCGGTAATCCCTACATACTGCCCTACCAGGCGTTTATGCCCCGAGTGCATAATTTCAAGCCAGGCCGGAAATTTTTTACCGCCGTCTTCAATCGTGATATCCCAGCGCCCTTCAATAGCCGGATCGGCTGGCTTTTCAGAAAAAATGATGCTTTTGGCAGGCGAAGACACTACAGACAGCATAAAAGCAACCGGCAGTATAAGATACTGAGCAATGCGCTTCATATAAATGGTTGATATTTTTTTCATTTGTAGCTATTGATTTTTTTAGTGACCGAATGGAACTTCGCATATACATTCCCCTGTGTGAAGAAGTGTATCATCCTTCGTTTCATACGCTAATGTACTAAAGAAACAAATACGATGAAGTTATATAGCTAACAAGGGTGCATTTAAAATTGTCGCCGGTTGGTGGGGACACCAACCGGGGCGGCCTGCCGTGGGCGGTGTCTCCACCGCCCACACGAAGCAAAGCGGTGCGACAATTTTAAATGCACCCGCTAACAAAGACATGAAAGATTACGGCCTTATCATTGAAATATTTTCACATGTAGCACATCAAAATATTAATTAACCCAATTATAAACTAAGTTACAACGGTACCCTCGTATCTGTGCGGAGCCGCTTTACTGCTATATGCTATGGAAAATGATGTATATTGAGTGCTAAATATTTTTATTCAAAAATTGCTTCGTTATGAACAACAAATCCACTATACGCTTCCGGTCATTCATATTGTTTTACGCTCCTGTGATCTTTGCATTGGTATGGAACATATTTTCCGCTGCTGATATATATGCGCAGGAAAGCGCGAAGCTCCCCGAGGAATACCAGTTTAAGCTGGGCGTTACCTATGAAATGTTCTCCGGTAAAAATGATAAACTGAAAAAGGGACAGGAAATGAGCATGTGGTATTCGGAAGCCGGTTATACAGGCATTGGCATGGGCGGACAAACCGCTATGTTTATGGTATATGATATGAAATCTATGAAAATGCTTACCCTGATGGAGGCGCAAAAAATGGCAATGGTTATGGATATAAAGAAGCTGATAGACCAGGTTACGGACAAAGCCGGCGTAAACGCAGAGGATACGCCGGATGGAAAGATTACCAAAACCGGTAAATCAGAAAAGATACTCGGCTATACCTGCGAACAGTATAAAATAAGCAGCGATAAAGCTGAAACGCTGGTTTGGATCACCAGTGAGCTGGGGTCAGGCTTTGGCGACTATGCCAAAAGTATGGCCATGGCGATGGGCGGCGGTAAGGCAACGAAAGGCAAAGGCTTTCCGGACATGCAGGGCGTAGCCAACGGTGTAATGCTCAAAATGGAATCAACAGATACCTCAAAGGGCGAGCTTACCCGGATGGAAGCTACTGCTGTAGATAAAGACGGGAAAAAATTTAATACAAGCGGATATAAAATGATCAATATGACCGGAAGGTAAATTATAGAGATTGATTTAAAAAAACGGAGTTTTTGATGCAAAGGTAATTTAACGGCCTTTACAGGTTCAGACTAATGCATTACGGCTATCTTTGTTACAAACGTTATGCATGACATCCAACGACCCGCTTCATGGCAAAACACTCGAAATGATCCTTAAAGAACTGGTGCATCATTTTGGGTGGGAGGATCTGGGCAGTATGATCAGGATCAATTGTTTCACCAGTAATCCCAGCATCAATTCTTCCCTTAAGTTTTTGCGTAAAACGCCCTGGGCAAGAAAAAAAGTAGAAGCACTGTATATTAAATCCATGACCTGAAAATTTAAAATGAACGATCGCCATAGAGAACAAATTATAGCACAAACAAAAAAGTGGATCACTGATGTAGTGGTAGGCTGTAATTTTTGCCCGTTTGCCGCGAAAGAATTGAAGCGTGGTTCCATTCATTATCAGGTATTAGCCGATGCCGGTACGGCAACCACGCTGGAAACCGCATTAATGATGCTGCGCCTGCTGGATGACAGCAGTGATATAGAAACCGCTTTCTTAATCCTGCCCAACAGCTTCCGGTTATTCGATGTTTATCTCAGTCTTGTGGAACGGGCAGAGCAATTGCTCCGCCAGGAAAACTATGAAGGTATTTACCAGGTAGCCAGCTTTCACCCGCAATATGTATTTGCGGGAAGTATTAATAACGACCCTTCTAATTATACCAATCGTTCTCCCTATGCCATGCTGCATTTTTTAAGAGAAGATAGTGTAAGCAAAGCTGTAGACAACTACCCGGGCATTAATGAGGTGCCCGAACGCAACATCGCGTTTACAAGAGAAAAAGGGCTTCGTTATATGCAGCAATTACTGATGAACAGTTTGCTGTTTCAAAAATGATTTTATAATTTATATTGTACACCCATTCCAAAAACGGCCAGCGGAAATTTTCTTTCGCTGGTTAGCCATGTACCGCTATAGGTATATGATCCTATAATATCGAGATGCGGCGCTACAGCGCATCCCACGGTAGTGGAGATCACAGGCCGGAGCCTGGTTTTGGAATAACGGTAATGGGCGCCTCCGCCATCGAGTTCAAGAAACCATCCGCCTGTTTCCCTTTTAAAATCCTGGTGCAGGTAACGTGGTGCTCCAAAATTAAACCTGTATCCCCCCATAAGAATGATAGCGCTTACGTTATTGAACTTACCATCATCAAATGAACCCCAGAGCGGGCCATCCGTTGGAATGGTATGCGTTCCTTTTACCGTAATAACATACTGGTTATAGGCATCGGCGTTTTGCTGCGCGTTAAGCATGAGCTTAAGATCAATACCTATCCCATAAGTGGCGGGATAAGAAAAACCATTGTAAGTGCCCTGAACATTTACCGCTATCTGCGGTGATTTTGTGGGATAAGGAACTGTTTTTTCGATAACCTGTGCCTGTACGGGCAGCATAAAATAAATAGAGCAGGTGAATCCTAAAAGTAAAAGCTTTTTCATTACGTAAAATTTGGTTGAAACAAAAAGGCTTTTCCGTTCTATATCCGGATCATTTATTAAATGATCATAGAAATGGGATTCAGGTCACAAATATAAAAGTATAATTTTTTGAAATTGTTACTATTCGGTAAAAAGCGGGTTTTCATCGCTCAATGACAGGAAAATGCTGCAATTTTTGGAAAAAAGATGGACCAGCGCAGCAGTTTATGGTTTAAAAATACTGTTGAATTGATATAGGATAATCAGCCAGCGCAATTGCCGGTTCTTCAATTTCGGGATGCCATAATTTTTCCCATTCAAAACTATAATATCCCTTATACCCTCCTTTTTCCAAAGCTTCTATTGCTTCAGACAGAGGCACTTCACCCTGGCCTAAAAGCGTATATTGTAACTTTCCGTCGGCTAACTTTCCATCTTTGATATGGGTATGGCGAATATATTTTTTTAATTTTTGATATACCTCCATTGGGGGCTCCTGCGTTACCGACCACATATTAGCTATATCCCACACCAGTCCGGTATGCGCATGTTCGGCCGATTGCATGATCTTTTCCAGGTCGCTCGTTTTAACCACATCGCCATGGGTTTCCATCAATACCGTTACCTTGCTGCCATTAGCATAGTTACCCAGCTCCAGCAAACCGCTGGCAATAAGATCCATTGTTTCATTTCTATCCTGGTCTTTGGGAAAGTTATTGGGAAACACCCGTACATAGGGGCAGTTTATTTGCTGTGCAAGATCAATGAACCGGCGGCCTTCATCTATGTTCTTATTCCTTTCCGCTCCTTCAGCAAAGTGCAGGGTGGCGGAAGAGCCCAGTCCCGCAAACCGCAGTTCTTTTTCTTTCATCAGCGAAACCGTGTTGGACCTGCTTTGCGCAGTACGGAATACGGAACATTTTGTAAGATCCAGCTCACGCTGTATACCTCTTAGTTCAATACCCTCATAGGCATGCGCTGCTGCAAAATCAGCAATTTGCTGAAAGTTCCAGTCGGGGCATCCCAACGTGGAAAAAGACAATAAGAGTTGCTTCTTTTTAGTATCAAAAGAAGAACCGGCAATGGTTGCTCCCAGTAATGCGGCAGACGTGTGCAGGAATTTCCTTCGTGTAAACCGGCTCATGAAAAATATTTATTACTTCAGCTTTAAATCCGTAATAATGTTTTGTATGCGCTGATCCAGTTCGGTGCTCACTTTGTCGAAATCGCCCGCGCCGGCAAGCTTTGCATTTACACTAAAATAAAATTTTATTTTAGGTTCGGTGCCTGAGGGTCTTGCGGAAATCTTGCTGCCATCTTCCAGGATAAACTGCAGCACATTGGATTTCGGCAGCCTGATCTCCCATTCTTCCCAGGTTACGGGATTCTTCCCTTTCCGCAATTCATAATCCAGCAACTGCACTACCCGCGATCCGTTAATGGATTGAGGCGTGTGCTGCCGGAAAGATTCCATCATTTCAGCAATCTCTTCCTGTCCGCGCATACCTTTTTTGGTAATGGAAATAAGATGTTCTTTATAATACCCATACTGCACATACAGGTCAATCAGCTTTTCAAAAAGGCTTCTTCCCTTATTTTTTTCATAAGCGGCCATTTCGCTGAGTATGGCCACGGCGCTTACCGCATCCTTATCCCTCAATTTTGAACCTACCATTAAGCCATAGCTTTCTTCGCCGCCGATAATATAATTTTCACTGCTCTCTTTTTCTTTGATGAGCTCCGCAATCCATTTAAAGCCGGTGAGCACATCATAGCAGGTAACGTTATTTTCACCGGCTATGCGGTTGATCATATCGGTGGTTACAATGGTTTTTACTACCATATCGTTGGGCTTCGCAATGCCCTTGGCTTTACGCGCTTCTATAAGATAATTAAAAGCAAGCACGGCGGTTTGATTACCATTTACCAGCACCCAGCTCCCTTTGTGATCTTTAACGGCAATGCCTACCCTGTCGGCATCGGGATCGGTTCCCAAAAGAATATCGGCATCCAGTTCTTTCGCTTTTTTTAACCCGATGCTCATGGCTTCACTTTCTTCCGGGTTAGGATATACCACTGTTGGAAAATTACCATCCGGCTTCGCCTGCTCTTCTACGATCGTAACATTGGTAAAACCATACCTTTTCAATAATTCCGGCACCAGCATAATGCCTGTACCGTGTATGGGAGTGTATACGATTTTGAGATCATGCTGTTTTGCAATTACATCGGGATATACGCTCAAATCCTTTGCCATCTGCCAGTAAGCTTCATCCATATCCCTGCCAATGAGTTGAATAAGCGCTTCTCCCCCACCTTCCTGTCCGGCAGGCAGGCTCCATTTCACTTCATCAACAGAAGCAATTTTATCTACTTCGGCAATCACATTTTTATCGTGTGGCGGTACTAATTGTCCCCCGTCGTTCCAGTAGGCCTTATAGCCATTGTATTCTTTAGGATTATGGGAAGCCGTACATACTACGCCCCCCTTACAACCCAATTGGCGGATAGCAAAAGACAGTTCCGGCGTGGGCCGCAGCGATTCAAACAGGAATACCTTTATGCCGTTGGCAGCCATAACATGGGCTGTAATTTCTGCAAACTGGCGGCTGTTATTGCGGCTGTCGTGCGCAATGGCTACGCTTATCCTGTTATCCGGATAGGCTTTCTTTAAATAGTTGGCATAGCCCTGCGTGGCCATTCCAATGGTATATTTATTAATCCGGTTGGTGCCTGCGCCCATAATACCTCTTAACCCGCCGGTTCCAAATTCAAGATTACGGTAAAAGGCTTCCGTAAGCTCATCGGGGTTTTCCGCCTGTGTTGTTCTTATTTCGTTTTTAGTGGCTTCATCAAAAGATCCGTTGAGCCATGCGTTTACCCGCTCTTTAATTTTGGTGTCCATAATATATCATTATAGTTTGCAATCAAAAATATATGCACATCGAATTTCGGGGGAAATAAGGAAATGCTCAAAATTATTCTAACCAGGCTCCGGAAATATGCCCGTTTTCCACTTCAACAAATATGTGTTCCTGTAAAGTAGTAGCCACGGCATATCCAACGTAGTCGGTATGCACCGGAAAGGTTTTATGCGTTCTGTCTACAAGGGCAAGCGTCTGGATCTTTTTGGGCTGATCCTGTAAGAAAGGCTTTAGTGCGTAAAGCATGGTTTTACCGCTATTGGCCACATCATCCACTACAATTACCACGGCATCGTCAAAACTTCGCTCACTGCTTAACGTGATCTTTCCGGGACGCCTTTTATCATCTACCCCTATGTCCATCACCTCAATTTGTCCTTTAAAAATACCCGTTAACAGTTGTTGCAGCTTTTGAGCAATTACCAACCCGTTTTCCCTGATGCCTGCCAGTAATATCTGGTCTTCGCCTGTATTACGTTCCACTATTTCAAATGCTATCCGCCTTAGTATCTTGTCTATTTTTTCCTTAGTAAGAATGTAGTTCTTCATCCTTCATGAATTGATCGTATCAAAACTAAGGGGTATTAATGAATAAAACAATTCGTACTAAACATCCTACCTTAGCATTACAACTATGTTATGATGCATATTGTTTCGCAGGTTATTTTTATTATTGCCGCTGCCACGGGCATTGGCCTGTTTGCAAAACGCATTTCGGGTATACGTAAAAATATACTTACCGGGCGCGATGCAGATTACAGCGATCAGCCCTCCGTTCGCTGGAAAAATGTGCTGCTGCTTGCCTTCGGGCAAAAAAAAATGTTTAGGAACCCATTGGTTGCGGTGCTTCACTTTTTTGTATATGCCGGCTTTATCATCATCAATATAGAAGTGCTGGAAATTATATTAGACGGCATATTGGGAACACACCGGCTGTTTGCACCTGTTTTGGGCAGCTTGTATGGTTTCCTGATCAATGCATTTGAAATACTGGCGGTGCTCGTAATCGTATCCTGCGCTATTTTCCTCATCCGCAGAAACATTATAAAACTGAAAAGATTTATCAGTAAAGACTTAGACGGATGGCCCCGCAGCGACGCGAACTATATATTGATCACAGAGATTGTGCTGATGCTGCTTTTTTTAACCATGAACAGCACAGACCTGGTATTACAAAGTAAGGGATATGGACATTATGGAGAAAACGCCACAGACCGGTTTTGGGTATCGGGCATGCTTACCCCATTGTATAGTTCATTGAATGAAGCTATGCTGGTGGCTATAGAAAGAAGCTGCTGGTGGCTGCATATACTGGGCATCCTGGCGTTTATGAACTACCTGCCTTATTCCAAGCACCTGCATATCATGCTGGCCTTTCCCAATGCTTACTACGCAAGATTGCTGCCCAAAGGAGAAATGAACAATATGCCTGCTGTTCAAAACGAAGTATTGTACGCCATGCAGCCGGAGCTGGCTCCTGCAGACGCAGCTCCTCCCTCCCGCTTTGGCGCTAAGGATGTATTTGACTTAACCTGGAGAAATTTACTCGATGCCTATTCCTGTACCGAATGCGGAAGATGTTCTGCCGCCTGCCCTGCTACTATCACCGGAAAAGCATTGTCGCCCCGGAAGATCATGATGGATACAAGGGACCGCGTGGAAGAGACCGGGAAAAACATCAGGATAAACGGGACGTTTAAAGATGATGGCAAAACCCTATTGCATGATTATATTACAGTTGAGGAACTGCGCGCCTGTACTACCTGTAATGCCTGTGTTGAAGAATGCCCGGTAAGCATCAGCCCGCTTGAGATCATCCTGGAATTGCGCCGTTCACTGGTTATGGAAGAAAGCAACGCTCCCCAGGAATGGAACGCGATGTTCAGCAATATCGAAAATAATTTCGCACCCTGGCAGTTCAGTCCCGATGACAGAGATAAATGGGCGGGGGAAACGGGGTAAACTGTTGCAGGTTACAGGGTTACAGGTTACAGGGTTACAAGGAAATACCCCTGCAACCTGTAACTTGAGACCTGTACCCCACATTCATTTATCGCTTTTTGCCAGCACTTTAAGGTTTAGCGTAACATTATCCCCCATGGTAATGCTGCCGCCACCTACGTTATAGTCCCGGCGGTTTAATGTAAATTCGCCCTCAAAAATATAGTCATCATCTTTGGGAGTTACTTTAAACGGGAAGGAAATTTCTTTGGTAATATCTTTAATGGTAAGCTTTCCGAAAACAAAAAGATATGCTTTGTTTGTGCTCGTTGTGATTCGTTCAGACAGAAAGTGAATATGCGGGTACTTAGCGATCTCAAAATAATCTTCCGACCGTAAATGATTATCACGCTGGTTAATGCCGGTATTGATCGTTTTAACGTCTATCGTTACATCAAAATGAGAAGCGCTGAGGCTATCGGGAAAGAAAATGATCTTTCCCTCCAACCCTTTAAAGCTTCCGCTCACGTTCACGCCAAAATTCCTGATCTTAAACCCGATCTCCGATCCTTCGTCGGTGGGTGTAAAATGCTGTCCGAAACTTATATTCGTTATAAACAAAACAATAATAAGCGTAGCTATACGGTTCATGCCTGGTAATGGGTTGTTAAAACCATTCAAAGGTATTAACAGATTTGTTAAGGCCCTGCTTATGTTCAAAAACATAATGTGCCCATAACCTCCAGCGCCGTAAAATAGTATAATGATAAATTTCGTTTAGCTTTGAAACTAAAATCAAATTCAGCATGGAGATTCCGGTAATGTCGGCATTGTATGCCAGCCAGGAAAGTCCCGACATATTATTTTGGGTAGGCTGTGCCGGTAGTTTTGATCAGCGGGCACAAAAAATAACAAAGGCTTTTGTAAGCATTCTTAATAAGGTGCAGGTAAAATATGCCATTCTTGGAAAAGAAGAAGCCTGTACCGGCGACCCGGCAAGAAGGGCCGGCAATGAATTTTTGTTCCAGATGATGGCTTACCAGAATATCCAAACGCTCAACAATTACGGGATCAAAAAAATCGTTACTGCCTGTCCGCATTGTTTTAATATCCTGAAAAATGAATATCCCCAACTGGGGGGTAATTACGAAGTGATACACCACGCCGTTTTTCTGCAGCAGTTGATTGATGAGGGAAAGATCAGAATGAAAGAAACCGGGGATTTCAAAGGGAAACGCATTACCTACCACGACAGTTGCTATTTGGGCCGCGCCAATAATATTTATGAAGCGCCGCGTAAAGTGCTGCAGGCGCTTGACGCCGAGCTGGTGGAAATGAAACGCTGCGGGAGCAAAGGAATGTGCTGCGGCGCCGGCGGAGCGCAAATGTGGAAGGAAGAAGAGAAAGGATCCACACGAATTAACCTCGAAAGAACCAATGAAGCGCTGCAAACCGGCGCCACGGTCATTGCATCAGCATGTCCATATTGTAATACCATGCTTACTGATGGTGTAAAGAGCAATGAGAAAGAAGCGGGTGTGGAAGTGCTGGATATAGCCGAATTAATCAATGCGTCAATGCAGTAAATATGAAAGACCTGAAATGGAAAATACTGTCTTCCGAATATCTTTATAAAGCCACATGGTTTACGATCCGCAAAGACAGGTGTGAAACGCCGGAGCAAAAGATCATTGACCCCTATTATGTATATGAGTTTCCTACCTGGGTAACCGCCGTGGCACTTACCGAAAACAACCAGGTGGTAATGGTGCGCCAGTACCGGCATGCATTAGGCGAAACCATCATGGAAATTCCGGGAGGCTGCGTAGATGATACCGACCCTTCCCTGCAGGCGGCTATCGAACGTGAATTGCTGGAAGAAACCGGGTATACATTCACTGATTACGAGTACCTGGGGAAAATATCTCCCAATCCTTCTACCAACAACAACCTCATGCATATGTATCTTGCCCGTGGCGGCAAAAAAGTGCAGGAGCAGCAATTAGACCACAATGAAGAGATAGAAGTATACCTGTTTAGCATTGAAGAGATCAAACAAATGCTGAAAGAAAATAAAATACTGCAGGCGCTTCATGTTACCTGCCTGTTTTATGCTTTAAATAAGCTGGGGTATATGGAGTATTAAATTAAGTTCGAAGCAGGAAGAACGAAATTCGAAGGAATACAGAGTATAAGCAAGCATCAAGAACCAAATCACAAAAATCAAACCTGCCTGCGGCAGGCAAGCTTGTCCGCCGGGGCGGATAAAATTCAAATGTTAAATTTGAAGAGGAAAATTCGAAATCCGAAGGGAAACTCCAACAATAAACCACAAACCATAAACTGCAAACTAAAAAAATCCGTCTCCGATCCTGGAGATTGCCTACCTGCCGGTAGGCAGGCTTCGACCCTTAAAAAGTAGCACACATTATTCAGATCGGTTTAGGGTCTCGCAAAGACGTTCAAATCCGAAGCGAGACACAATCTCAAATTTTAGATCTCAAATTTCAATAGCCACCGATAGCTGACGGCTAACACAGAATCTTATGCCTCCTAAAAAGGAAAGCATCAAGTGATTTCGGTATGTTGGCTTGCGCTTTCATACTTACTTACCCGATGCTTTCGTGATGGGCTTCCATCTTCTGACGGATTTCCGCTCATCGTGTTACTTTCTTACTGTTTCCGGTATTACTTGTAACGTTTGTACAATAAAGATACGTCATGGTTTTACCTGTTTCCAAATTTTTTACTGATTTACTATGCACCGGAAATGCACCCGGTTATGCACAAAAAAAGGGAGTTTCGCAGGTTTTAGACCGAGTTGTGCACAAACATTTCAAATTTGAAATTTGAAATCTCAAATTTCATGATCTCATATTCTCATACTGCAACGGAATACCCAGTTCCCATGTTTTGGAAGCCTGGATCACAGCCTGCAGGTCGTCTATTTTCTTTGCCGTAACCCGTACCAGGTCATCATTTATGGATGCCTGAACTTTTAA
The DNA here is from genome assembly GCF_035445465.1 of Agriterribacter sp. NCBI lineage: Bacteria > Pseudomonadati > Bacteroidota > Chitinophagia > Chitinophagales > Chitinophagaceae > Agriterribacter > Agriterribacter sp. The sequence continues at coordinate 9,262 of NZ_DAOMQT010000008.1, read as the reverse complement.
CCCGGAGTCTTTAATGAGCTTAATGATCTTTTTGGCATCTTCCTGTTTTAAACCGTTACGTACCGTTACTTCTTTTTTCCATGCTTTACCGCTTTGCGCCCCTTCTTTCGACAGGTCAAATGCCTCCGGCGCTATGCCCTGCTTATGTGCCCGGCTGATCAGCACATCCATTAACTGCCGCATTTTCATGTCATCGTCTGTTTCAATATTTAATTTGAATTCTTTTTTATTGAGATCAATCACAACATGCGCGTTCTTAAAATCAAAACGGTTAGTGATCTCCTTTTTCGTAACATTCACAGCGTTATCCAATAGCTGGGCGTCTACTTTACTTACCATATCAAATGAAGGCATAGCGATTGTTTTTTCAGATACAAATATATATTATATCTCACCATTGGAACTAATATGTTGGTATTTGTACAACAGTTTTGTGCGAACGGAAGCAACGAAAATCAATAAAAAAATTAATCCGGATTACCCAAAAAAGTTAGCTCCAAAAATTTTCGTTTGCTTATTTGGTTTATTTTGAGCGGATAAAACGATTTGTCATGTTTAAAAAAGGTATGTTTCTCGTCCCTGCCACCATTTTAAGTATTCTTTTTTTTGCAAGCGCCATGGCGCAGCATAAAAACGCCGGCCGTGAATTTTATGAAATAAAGTTGTACCATTTCACCACACCCGCCCAGGAAGAAATATTAGACAAATACCTGTCTGAGGCCTATATACCGGCATTACATAAAGCAGGCATTAAAAGCATTGGCGCTTTTAAACCGCTGGATAATGACACTGCCGCCAACAAAAAACTATATGTTCTTATTCCGCTCAGATCAATGGAACAATGGCTTACCCTGCCGCAACAATTACAAAAGGATGCCGGTTATGTTAATGCGGCAAAGGCTTATACAGATGCAGCTTACAATGCAGCCCCCTATACCCGTATGGAATCTATATTGCTGCGTGCTTTTAACCTTGCACCACAATCGGCCATCCCCGGATTAAAATCAGGCAAAAAGGAAAGGGTATATGAGCTGCGCAGCTATGAAAGCGCTACTGAAAAGTTGTATTGGAATAAAGTGCACATGTTTAATGAAGGCGGAGAAATCCCTCTTTTCAAAAGACTTCGGTTCAATGCCGTTTTTTATGGTGAGGTAATTGCCGGGAGCCGCATGCCCAACCTGATGTATATGACCAGCTTTGAAAACATGGCCGACCGCGATGCGCACTGGCAAGCATTCAGGGATGATGCCGAATGGAAAGCGCTTTCCGCAAAGCAGGAATATAAAAACAATGTGTCAAGGAATGAAACCATATTAACATATCCGGCACCGTATTCGGACTATTGAGATATTTGTCGCAAATACCCCCTCAAAATGGCAAAAGGTGCCATTGTTTTTTTCTCAGGCCAGGTCTACCTTTATAATATATAATATTATACTATTACGCTTAAACCGGGAAAAAATGAAAGTCGTAAAGAAAATACTGTTTGTTCTCCTCGGGCTAATCGCATTATTGCTTGTAGTGGCCCTGTTTGTTCCTAAAGCATTTAAAAGCGAGCGGCAGATCGTTATTAACAAGCCCCGTCAGGAAGTGTTTAACTACCTTAAATACGTGAAGAACCAGGACAACTTCGGCGTATGGCAAAAGGCTGATCCGGAAATGAAAACAAGCTCTGAAGGAACAGACGGGCAGGTTGGTTTTAAATACAGCTGGGATGGGGAAAAAGTAGGTAAAGGATCGCAAACGATTACAAAAATTGTGGAAGGGGAGCGTATTGAAACCGAACTTGATTTTGGTTTTGGCGACCCTGCTGCGGCATTTTTTATTGTAAAAGACGCCGGAACTGACCAAACATCGGTAACATGGGGGATCACCGGCCGATCACCCTGGCCCTTAAACCTGATGGGCCTGTTTTTTGATGTGGGGAAGGATTTTGAAAAGGGTCTGCAGCATTTAAAAGTTGTACTGGAAAAATAATGACAATGACCGCATCTCAAACAGTTGATGAATACATGAAAAAATTCCCGGAAGGCATCCAGGAACGATTGAAGCAGATCCGTTCAGCTATAAAGCAGATCGCGCCAAATGCAGAAGAAAGTATCAGCTATGCTATACCCGCTTACAAGCTGAATGGCAAACCATTGATATATTTTGCCGGGTACAAAAATCATATCGGCTTCTATGCAACACCGTCGGGCCACTCCCAATTTGCAAAAGAGCTCTCACAGTACAAGCAGGGAAAAGGCTCTGTGCAGTTTCCCGCAGACAAACCCCTGCCTTTGTATCTGATTGAAAAAATAGTACGGTTCAAAGTAAAGGAAAATAGCAAAAACACCAAGCCACTCCAAAACAAAAAGCAGCAGTCCGGAGCCTTAAATAGCGATATCCAAACGTACAATACTACATTGCCGGAGGAAGACAGGAGTATTTGTACTTTGCTGGCACATGAGATCAGTAAGGGTCTGCCTGAAGCCGAAAATAAAATATGGCACGGGCATCCTGTTTGGTTTCTGGAAGGAAATCCGGTTGCAGGCTACAGCAAGCTGAAGAATCATATACGGCTGATGTTTTGGAGCGGGCAATCGTTTAACGAGGAAAAGCTGGCACTGAAAGGTAAAAAATTCAGGGATGCGTCTATAAGCTACTCATCGGCAGCGCAGATCAATACAAAAGACTTACAACGCTGGTTGAAAAAATCAAGAGACATCCAGTGGGACTATAAAAACATTGTAAAACGCAAAGGGGTGCTGGTGCTAAAAACGGGCGACAGCCAGCCCTGATCACCAATACAAAATAACTAAAATGAAAAAGGTTCAAACAGAAAATTTTGTTGATTATTTTAATACTGCCTGGCCGAAGGCGCTGGCAAAGTTGAAAGAGATCAGCGGGCAATAATAACCAACCGCTTAATTGCAGCGGTTTTCACCGGATTTATACCCCTGTGCGTATAACACACAAGCTTTTATTATCATTTCCCGCTGGTATGAGGAAAAGCCGGAATGTCCCATTTTTTCCACAATAGTTTTACATTAAGCCGGTATTTCCCGGAATGGTAAGAATTATCAAACCTAATAGTTATATTTATTGCACTGGCACAATTTTATATATACTTTACTGAAAATACATTTTATGCAAAACTGGCTCAGAACTTTACTTGCAGGATACGGCGCTTATAAATGGGGTGGCGGTTGTCTTGGCTCTATACTTGTTTTCGTAATCATTTACTATCTTTTAGGATATTGTTAGTGTTGTGTGAAACAGGAGAAGGGGTAAATAGTGAATTGTGAGAGGTGAATTCACTATTACCCATTGCCTATTCACTTCTATCCTCTCACTTTTCACGATAATATACAGACATCATTTGCCTGATTTAACACTATCTTTTTATGTACTCCCGATAGCA